>JALXAG010000194.1 GCA_026992315.1 Sneathiellales bacterium
GTTTCTGGATCACCCTGGCGCAGGGGGTCAATTTCGTCATGTCCTCGATGGCGATGATGCGCGGCGGGGAAATTTTCGTCCCCAAGATCCCCAGCATGAAGGTCATCGATCTCGCCCGCTGCCTGGCACCGGGCAAGGCGCATAAAGTGATCGGCATCCGCCCCGGCGAAAAGCTGCACGAGACCCTCATCCCGCTGGAGATGGCCCGCCACACCCTTGAAATCGACGACCGCTATATCATCGAACCCAGCTTCAAATGGTGGAGCCGCGAAGCCTATTCCGATAACGGCGCCCGCCCGGTGGATGAGGATTTCTCCTATGCATCGGACACCAACGACGAATGGCTGAACGAGGAGGCGCTGCTCGCTCTGCTGAAGGGCGCCGATGACTGAGGGCCGCGCCGATAACCGGGACAGGCCCTTTCTGCCCTATGGACGTCAGCTTATCGACGAGGGCGATATCCGGGCCGTCGCCGATGTGCTGCGCAGCGACTGGCTGACCACCGGTCCGGCGGTCGAACGCTTCGAGGATGCGTTGCGCCAGGCCACCGGCGCCGCCCATGCCGTCGCCTGTTCCAGCGGCACCGCCGCGCTGCATCTTGCGGCGATGGCGCTTGACCTCGGCCCGGAAGACTGCATCGTCGTCCCGGACATGACCTTTGCCGCCACCGCCGCCGCCCCCGCCTTCACCGGCGCCCGGGTGGTGCTGGCGGATGTCGATGCGCAAACCGGCCTGATGGGGCCCGATCATTTCCAAGCCGCCCTGGCCCGCGCGCCCGGGCCGGTGCGGGCGGTTTTTCCCGTCCATCTCAACGGGCAATGCGCCGATCTGGCCGCGATCGGCGCCATCGCCCGCCCCCGGGGCATCCGCATCGTTGCCGATGCCTGTCATGCATTGGGCAGCCGCTACATGCAGGAGGGGCGCGAATGCCGTGCGGGCGGCGGCGATGCCGATATGACCGTGTTTTCCTTCCATCCGGTCAAAACCATCGCCGCAGGCGAAGGCGGGGCCATCGTCACCGGGGACGAGGCCCTGGCCGCAAGGCTCAGGCGGCTGCGCAATCACGGCATCACCCGCGATCCTGAGGACTTCACCGCTGCCGGCGCCGTCGATCCTGCCGGAAAGGTCAATCCATGGCATTACGAAATTCATGAAATCGGCCTTAATTACCGCCTCAGCGATATCCATGCCGCGCTGGCGTACAGCCAGATGGGCCGGCTGGAGGATTTCATCGCCAAACGCCGCAGCCTCCACGACGAATATTGCTCTGCCCTGGCCCCTCTGGCACCGACGGTCGGGACGATCCGGGCCCTGCCCGGGCAGAATCCCGCCTGGCATCTGGCCGTGGCCCTGATCGATTTCGCCGCCGCCGGCATCGGCCGCGGCGATGTCATGCGCGCCCTGCGCGAAAGGGGCATCGGCACCCAGGTGCATTACATTCCCCTGCACCGCCAGCCCGCCTTTGCCGATGCGGGCCGCGGGGTAAACTTCCCCGGCGCCGAAGCCTATTTCGCCAAAGCCCTGTCCCTGCCTCTGCATGCCGGCATGCAAAGGGGCGATGTTCATCGCGTTGTCGAAACGCTGACGAAGATCCTGAAGGCATTGTCATGAAACAGGTGCAATTCATCGCCGAAATATCCAGCAACCATGGCAACGATCCCGATCGCTGCCTCGCCTTCGTCGATACGGCGGCCGCCATCGGCTGCGACGCGGTGAAGTTTCAGCTTTTCCGCATCGACAAACTCTTCGCCCCCGAAATTCTGGAAAAAAGCCCGGAACACCGCGCCCGCAGGCAGTGGGAACTGGACCCCGCCCTGATCCCGCTGATCGCCGAACGCTGCAGGAAGAGGAATATCGCCTTTTCCTGCACCCCCTTCGATCTGGAGGCGGTGGAGATCCTGCGCCCGCATGTCGCCTTTTACAAAATCTCCTCTTACGAGCTGCCCTGGGACGGTCTTCTCGCCGCCGTTGCCGCGACGGGCAAGCCGGTGATCCTGTCTACCGGCATGGCCAACATGTCCGAAATCGGTCATGCGGTCACCGTGCTGCGCCGCCATGGCTGCGCCGCGCCGACGCTGCTGCATTGCCATTCCGCCTATCCCACCCGGCCGGAGGATTGCAACCTCGCCGCCATTGCCACGATGCGTCAGCTTTTCTCCTGCGATGTCGGCTGGTCGGATCACAGCGTCAATGAAGGGGTGATCTACCGTGCCATCTTCCGCTGGCAGGCGGCGGCGATCGAATTTCACCTCGATCTGGAAGGCAGGGGCGCGGAATTCGCCGCCGGCCATTGCTGGCTGCCTGATGATATCGGCCGGGTCATCGCCGGTGTGCACGACGGTTTCATCGCCGATGGCGACGGACGCAAGGCCGCCACCGCCACGGAAGAGGCCGAGCGCCTCTGGCGCGCCGATCCCGCCGACGGGCTGCGCCCCTTCCGCCGGATCCGCAAGGACTGGACACCGGGAACGTGACCGCCCCGCGCATCAGGCATGTGACGCTGTTTCACGATCCGCGTTTTTACGCGGCCTTTCCCTCGCTGCTCTCCCACCCCGGCGGGGCCCTGCTCTGCTTCCGTCTAGCCCGGGATCCGCACTGGCTTTATCCGTCGGATCACACGGACCGGCCGGAAGAGGCCCTGTTCGATCATGTCGATGCCCGCTCCACCCTCGTGGCGATGGATCTCAACAGCGGCGGCGCCCCCCTCGGCCCCTGCCGCCCCCTGCCGGTGAATATCGAGGCCGCCGATCAGGACGCCAGCCTGACCCGCCTGCCCGGGGGGCGTATCCTTCTCGGCTCCTTCTCCTGGTATCCGTTCAGCGCCCGTCACGAACCCGCGGTCAGCCGGTATACGAAAACCTATCTGGGCAAGCCGGGCAAGGACGGATTGTTTTTCCTGTTCTGGGGGGCCTTTACCCGCTTCAGCGACGATGACGGCACAAGCTGGAGCCCGCACAACTACCTGCCCGCCGTCCCCGGCCTGCCGGATCTGATCCCGGGGCGCAAGCCCTATCATGGCGGGGCGCTGCGCGGGCGGGCGGCGGTGCTGCCTTCGGGGCGCATTCTTCAGGCCACATACGGCATGGTCCGCCCTGACGATGCCACCTGCGGCATTCATGTTTTCGCCTCCGACGACAGGGGGGAGAGCTGGTCGTTCCTGACCACCGCCCTGTTCGATGAAAGCGGCGAACGCCAATATTTCGAACCCTGCCTGCATGCCACCCCCGACGGCGCGGTCATCGCCTTTCTGCGCACGGGAGGGCATGACGACCGCCTGGCCACCATTCGCTCAACCGACGGCGGGGCAAGCTGGACACAGGCGCATATCCACCGCCTGCGCGGCCATCCCGCCGATATCTGCCCGTTGGGCGACGGGCGGAACCTGCTGGTCTATGGCTATCGTCACCGCCCCTACGGCATCCGCGCCCGCATCATCGACAGCGACTGCAGCAATATCGACACCGCAGCCGAAATCGTCATCCGCGACGACGGGCCGGGGCGCGATATCGGCTACCCTTCCGCCTGCCTGCTGGAGGATGGCAAAATCCTGATCGCCTATTACTTCCACGGCGATGACGGCATCCGCCGGATCGAAGGCTCCATCCTCACCGACCTGCCCGCATGAACAAAAGTGCGAAAGATATTTGACAGTACCCAGCAGCCGGTTGCTCAACCAGCGCCATATGGCGTATCAAACCAGAGGACTCAAGTTTCGGCTGGATGAAAGTTCAGCGGCAGGTCACTGCCTATATCACTTCGCCAGCGCTTGCCGTCGAAATTGACGCTTCTGAGTGAACCGTAGGCGACGCTGCAGGCCGCAGCCATTGTAGATCCAAGGCCGACAATGTGAGCAATTCTCCCAGTTTTAGTTACCAAATGGCCGTTGTTCGCACGTGTGACATTGGCCCAAAATACCTTCCCGCCGCGGACAATATGCTCGGGAGAATATGTAATTTCCTTGTTTCCCCCCGAGTTGCAGTTGGGCCAATCAGATTCAAATTGCTTGGAAGCATTCCGGCATGGATGTTCAGGACCGGTGACCACGCTCAGTACAAGAGCCTTGTCAGTCTTACAGGCCAAGGCCCGATTGATCGCAGCCTCTTGTGCCACCCCTTCAAAAACGGCACTCAAATCTTCAGCAATACGCGGGAAGATGACCTCGGCTTCCGAATCCCCCATGCGTGCATTAACTTCAATAAGATGAGGCTTGCCGTTCTTGTCCACGCGGAGCCCGAGATAAATTGGACCGTTGTAACTTATCCCTCGGGCGCGAAGACTTGCAAGCATTGGCTCCAAGATGTCTGTGCGGATAGCTTGCTGCAAATTTGCGCTTTCGAGGGGATGCGGCGACAAACTTGCCATACCGTCGCAATTTTGCCCCTGATCGCCATCATGGCTCATCTTGAAGTCCTGAGATGATGGCAGTTCAATGATGCTCTGATCGTTTACGAGAAAATGCGCCGAATAGTCCGCACCCGGCAGGAATGGCTCGACTAAAAACCGGAAAGGTGAGCCTGGATTTTGATCAATCAACCTGCCAATCCGGTCAAGAATCTGATCAACAGACGCTTCCGCTTCAGCTAAAAAGGCGCCGTTTCCATTGCTGGTGAGCCAATCGGCCTTAATCATTACCGATTCCGGTTTTCGGGTCTTGAGATATGCAATGAAGGCCTTTTGTTCATCGAAAAGCTTCGCCTTGGGCGTCGCAATACCAGCATCGTCGCATATGCTCTTGCAAAACCATTTGCTGCTTTCGATCTGCACCGCCTTGGCCGATGGCCCCATCACCAAAAGGCCAGACGCTCGCAATATGTCGGCAACACCAGCCTTCAGGGCATCGATATGCATAACGACCACAAAACCGATCTGATGGGCGGCACAGTATTGCGCTATTGCTTCAGCATCGTCTATTTGGATGCCGGGGACTGGAGTAATCCGCTCATCGAAAACGCCTCCCGTTCCAGGGATGTAGTGCACAGAGAGATCTGGGTTGGTATCAATGAGCGCGGAGCAAACGGCATGCCCTCGCCCCGTTTGGTCAACAACTGCAATTGTCTTGTGCATGAGATTATCTCTTCAATGAAATGGTGATTCCGATCGTTGTCAGCGAAACACCGATCATTTCGATTGTAGTCGGAACCTCTGCCAGAAATATGAAGCCACCCAGTACTGCAACCGCAGGAACGAGTGCCCCAAACAATGAGCCCCGTGCAGCGCCAAGTTTACGCACAGCGAGAGAGTAGAGCCAAAGGCCCAAAATGGCGGTAAGAACGCCTTGGCTGATCCCCTGAATGAGCCAGGCATCGATATTGCTCTGAGTGACACTGACTGAGCCGAAGATGATCAATACCGGAACCCATGTGAACAAGGACCAGACCGAGACAGTAGCGACAGCGTCCCAGGAATTCAGGGACCATTTGTTCGAAAGTACTGTGTAAACTGCCCATAGGACACCGGCCAGAACGAGCAGCAAGTCACCGTAGATCACCAGAGGTGTTGCACCGCTAAAGCTCTGCCAGTTCACGATCAGCATTCCCGCAAATACGAATGCGTAGCCAAAAACCTGAACAAAAGACTTGCGTTCGTTCAGTATGAAGTAGCCACCAAGCGCGCTCAGCACGAGCATCATGCCAGTCTCAACGACGCCAAGATGCCCGGCCGGCACGAACTTAAGACCTAAAGCGGAAACATAGACGTAGATGGCACCGGCACCTGATGCGATGATAATTGATCTGAACGGTGAAATGCGCTGATAGACCTTGTTCTTCAGGTAATGGGGCAGCAGCAGCACACCGGCGAACACAAAGCGCACCACAACAATCTCTTCCGCAGAGAAATCATTCGTTACCCCGAAGCGGGTTATGACGGGCCATAGGCCCCAAATGATCGCGGCACAGGTCCCAGCACCGACCCCGATGAGGAATTGTTGTCGGTGATCAGGCGCTGAGAGGGCTTCGGTCTTGGACATGGATAGAGCTTTCCAGGTTGCATTCTTTGAGGTGTGCCAGCATCCCTCCCCAAACTTCGGAGAAACGTTCTGGCGTGCGGGAATTGTACTGCACGCGTTCATAAGCGGAGTTCGGCCAGTCACAGTTTGGCGCGACATGGTGCAGATCGTGTTGGACGGTATCACCAACCACCACGAACAAGCGGGCAGGAACGTGCATCAGGAGGGCTTTAAGCCACCACCCTGCCCAACTCGTGATGCTGTTGTCTTCAGGCGCTTTGGAACAGCAAACACGCGCATAGGAGAGCAGATCGCGCTTTTCCTTCCCGCGCACAGATTCATTGCCGAACAGCCACCAACGATGTTTTGTTGCCGTGTACAGGAAGTTTGATATCTGGAACCCGACTGACAGAGGGATTAGCCAATAGAATACAAGTGCCGTCAAATAGGACGTTCCGTAGACAGCAGCTGGCGCAAAGAGCGCGGCACCGTAAACCCAAGACATTGCCAGTCGATAGAGCGGGCGCGCTGTGATGAAATTTGCGACAAGGCGATTGTAAAAGAACCGCAGGTGAAACACGGGCGAAAGAGCAATCATGAAAATCCGCAGGTACAAGACCTCCTTCCGTCTCGCTATCGCCACGCCCGCTTGTCTCAAGAAGATAACATCGACATCGTCTTCATCACACGGCGTGCGATGGTGCCCGAGATGCTCTTTCTGGTTTTCGACGTAGGGCGTTCGCAGCAAGATCGTCGTTAGAAACTCACCCAGAATTTTGTTCTGGAGCGGTGACGGCAACACCTTCGAGTGCAGGGTTTGGTGAATGATCAGCACGTCGAGGCGACGTGTGCCTCCGGCAACGCAGCAAAACCCAAGAATGTACATAGCAATCCCTGTACTTCCGCCAATCTGCATAGCGGAGTTGATGAAAATGAAACCCATAGCGATCGATGCTACACCTATCCCGATCACATGGAGCGGCGTCATGGCCAAGCGGTTCTGCTGCGCCTTAGCTGGAATACCGCTGATCCAAGTCACAAAGCCCTGAACCAGTGTAGGAAGTCTTTGGTATAGCTCTTCGCGTGCTGCTGAAACTGACATCTGATCCCGACCTCCTAATTCGCAAACAGGACGTCGTTCGTCTCGTGTGTCATATCGGCATCGAGATCAGCCTGGCTTGCCCAGGTCATGTTTACGATTAGCCTTTTGCCATTGTTGGCAATCGGTGTGACACGGTGCAGGAATTTTTGGGCATTCAGGAAATAGGCATCTCCGGCCTCGCAGCGATACGTATGGATTGACCCGTTCAGAAGCGTTTCGTTGACCTTGGGATTTTTCTTGTCCCAGCTCCCCCCGCCGCAAATTTGAACAAACCCCCCTTGCGATATTGACGGAGCTTTCAGGTAGAGCACGAAGGCAAAAGAATAATCGTCCCAATGCCAACCGTGCGTGTCGCCGTCTCTATAGAGGTTTGACAGGACAAACTTTTCCGGAGGCCAAGGAGCACGATGCACCGCTTGGCCTGCAAGGTCAGTCAGAAATTCACGCAATCCCTCAGACGCGTAGATTTGAGGTATGTACTGGCTCTCCTTCGCCAGAATATGCTGCCCAACGGTCCGCATCTTACGGGGCGTATTGCCCGTGGACTTCATCAGCAGATTCTTGTCTTTGCCAAAACGTTCGACAATTCCATCACTGTCTTCGATCAGGTCATCCAGCAGTTCTTTGGGTAGAAACTCCGGGATCTTCACAAAGCCCTTCGCAGCAAACTCTTCCGCGAATTTCTCAACCTCATCTTTACCAAATGATGAAATCCGGGCTTCGATAAGTTCTTGGGGATCTATGGCAACTGAAATATTCATGCGAATAACTCCTTTTTGAGGGCAGATGAGCTTATGGGCGCCACATGCGGGCTATGGAGACAGCAAGCAGCGATGCTGTCAGCGAGGATGTCCAAGCCGTCGTTCAGTATTTGAGGTTCAATTGTCAGGGGTGGCATTATCTTCAGGACGGTGTTCTTGGGGCCGCTTGCTTCAATGATCAGCCCAGCCTGAAAGCACCTTGTGCGAATGTCCCGTGACAGATCCTCATCGTCAACCTCCAGGCCCTGAAACAGTCCGCAACCTTTGACAGCGAAACCGTAAGTCTCAGCCAATTGTTCCAAGCGGGTACGAAGGGTTTCAGCTTTTTTGCTGATGGCAACTTGCAGATCATCATTCGCCCAATACGCGTCGAGCGCAGCGCGTGCGGTTACAAATGCAAGGTTGTTTCCGCGGAATGTTCCATTGTGTTCACCGGGAGACCATTGGTCCAGATCTGGCCGGATCAGAATCATTGACATTGGCAGTCCGTACCCGGACAGCGACTTTGCCAGCGTCACAATGTCCGGTGCTATACCTTGCTCTTCGAAAGAGAAGAACGTTCCTCGGCGTCCGCAACCGGCTTGAATATCGTCAACTATCAAGAGAATGTCATGATCACGGGCAATCTTCTGAATGCTTGATAACCACTGGCGGCTCGCAATATTGAGGCCCCCTTCTCCCTGTATGACCTCAAGAATAATGGCGGCCGGCAAATCAATACCGGATGATCGATCTTCCAGCAGCGTGCGCAATTGCGCCGCGGTGTCTATGGATGGTCCAAAATATTGGTCAAAGGGATGCCGTGTTACCTGGTTCAGCAATGGCGCTGATGATGCGCGGTGATGCGTGTTAGCCGTCAACGATAAAGCGCCAAGGGAGCATCCATGGAACGCATTGGTAAATCCAATGATGTTGGTGCGCCCGGTAACTTTCCTCGCCAGCTTAATGGCCGCCTCAACCGCGTTAGCTCCGGTTGGCCCGGCGAATTGAGCCCGATAGTCCATACTGCGTGGCTTCAGTATGTGAGTTTCGAAGGACTCTAAGAATGCCGTTTTCGACTGAGTGGACAGATCCATAGACATCGCGATCCCGCCATGGTTCAGATAGCGCATCATCGCTTTCCGGAGGTGGCGGTTGTTGTGCCCGTAGTTCATCGCACCACACCCAGCGAGGAAATCTATGTATTTCTCGCCTGACACATCCATGATGTAGGCGTCCTGCGCCCGATCAAAATGCGCTGGAAAACTGCGGCAATAACTGCGAACATTCGACTCTTGTAGTCTTGCATGAGAATGAAGCATAGTAATGTACCCTTGGCGCACGCCCGGACCCTGACAACCATCTAAGGTTGCCGGACCAGGGTTAGTTGAAGGAATCTGGAATTTCGTCTTGGTAGCCATCCATCAATACACAGTAAGGCGAAGACGAATGGTCTCTGATCCACAGATCGAAAGAAGAATACTTGTATTGTTTTTTCAGGGCCTCCTCTTGGCATAACCCGTAAGGCCAATCAGATATGGCTAGAAACAACAATCTATAGTTGATGACTCTCTACCATAATGGGATAGTACTTTCCGCAAGACAAACGATAATTTTTCATCTATAGACTTACTAAAACTAAGCCTCGGAGTATCACATGCGTTTTTCGCGCCTCAATGCGTTACGCACCTTCGAAGCCGCAGCGCGACTGGGTGGCTTCGCTGCG
Organism: Sneathiellales bacterium; assembly: GCA_026992315.1. Lineage (GTDB taxonomy): Bacteria > Pseudomonadota > Alphaproteobacteria > Minwuiales > Minwuiaceae > JALXAG01. Next base: position 9,516 of record JALXAG010000194.1, read on the forward strand.
GCTGCGTGTGAACTTAACGTGACACCTGCAGCGGTCAGCCATCAAATTAAGTCCTTGGAAGAAGACCTTAAAACAAAGCTCTTTCACCGCCACGCACGCGGCATAGAGATCACGGCCTCCGGTAGGGAATTATTGCCGGAAGTGAAGCAGGGACTCGCGCATTTTGAACGCGGTATCGGCAATCTCCGTGCGGGAGGCATGAGTGGGCGGCTTGTCGTAAATGTCGCACCCTCAATCGGCGCAATGTGGCTCATCCCGTTATTGGGTGAGTTCATGTCGGACCATCCTGAGGTCGAGCTACATATCCTGGCGAGTGAAACCCCGCCTGATTTATTTCTTGGTCAGGTTGATATCCGCATCGTTCACGGACAGGGGCATTTCCAGAACCTCAATTCTCGCCTGTTCATGCGGGATATTGTCACCCCTGTATGCGCACCTGCCCTATTGGAACAGTCCCCAATTTCGCGTTTCGAGGATCTTCGGAACCACACCCTTCTCCATGACATCGATGCTGACGACCCCGAACCCAGCATGAGTTGGGAACGATGGTTGAACGATGCCAATATGGGGCTGCAGGACGTCAAGCGTCATATCAGTTTTGGCAACTCGACACTCATGGTACTCGCGGCCGTCGCTGGATATGGCATAGCTTTGGGGCGCAGCGCATTGGTAGAAGAGCTCGTAAAGGCTGGCCGCCTGGTATGCCCGCTATCTATCGAACGCCCAGCTGAACGGGCCTATTACACCGTTACGACCGAGGCTTCAGCAAGCCGCGTGAGGGTCGAAACCTTCCGCGAATGGATTCACATGAAGGCACATGCCATGCGCATGGGCGGGACAATCGATCCGCTTGAAGTGTGATCAGGGGTCACTGCATAAAAGTGCCAAAATTGTCCGGTTCGTGTGGACGAACCAGGAACGCATACGGCATTGCAAAGTGACCCTGCCCCCGTTTCACCGGACACCTAAGCGGTTTCGGTTTGGGCCCTTCGGAACTCGCGTGGCGAGCGCCATTTGAGGGCCGAGTGCGGGTGGTTTTCGTTATAGTCCTCGATCCAGCCTCCGATCAACTTGATGACGGTTCGGGCGTCGGGCAGCGGGTTGACCTGGACGTAGTCGCGCTTGAGCGTATGCACGAAGGCCTCGGCCATACCGTTGGATTGCGGGCTCCTGACGGGCGTGAAGCAAGGCTTCAGCCCCAGTTGGCGGGCGAAGATGCGCGTCTCGCGGGCGGTGTAGGGGCTGCCGTTGTCGGAGAGCATCTCGATCGTCTCGGGTGCCCGGCAGGTGCCGAAGCGCCGCTCTACCGCCATCAGCATCATGTCGCGCACGTCAGATCCGCTGATCCCGGCGCCGGACACCGCCGTCCAGCCAATGACCTCCCGGTCGCAGGCGTCGATGATGAAGGCCAGGCGGATAACCTCGCCGTTCCAGCAGGTGAACTCCAACCCATCCGAGCACCAGCGCAGGTTGGAGCGGATCATCACCACCCTGCCGTCATGGCTGCGCTCGGGGTGCGGCTGGCCGCTGCGTTCCAGCAGCAAGTCGTGGATCTTCATGATCCGGTAGACGCGCTTGTGGTTGACCGGATCAAGGCCACGGGCCTGAAGCAGACGGTTCAGCATCGCCGTGATCGTCGATAGCCATAAGTCGGGCGCTGCGCCACCAGCCGCTTGATCAGCGGCAACAGCGCCGCGTCTTGCGCTTTATGGTAGCGCCGACGCGGCTTGGTGCTCCCGCGCAACCGATCATGGAGGTTGGAGCGCGAAACGCCCAACGTTTTCGCCACCGCCTTCATTGGGAACCTCCCGGTCGCCGTGACAGCGCATGCAAGATCGGTTTTTTTGATCGTGCCTTGTCCAGAGCCTCCTTGAGGATCTCGACCTCCAGCGTCTTGCGCCCCAGCTGGCGTTCCAGCTCGCGGATACGGGCCTCCATCTCGCGGACGGTGCGGTTGCTGGTCACGCTGTCATCCCCGCTCACGGCGATGCTTCCTCCCTCCAACATCAACTTGCGCCAACGATACAGCAGATTGGGCGCCACGCCATTGCGCCGGGCGACAGCCGAGATGCTGTCGTGACCTTGCAGCGTTTCCTCGACGATCCGTAGCTTCTCGGCCGCCGACCAACGCCGGCGGCGGCCACCATCGGTGATGATTTCAATATCGGACATGAGCATATACCTAAGCCTGTGCTTAAGCCTCCTGGTTCAGGCTTAGGTGTCCGGTCGAAATGGGGGCCAGTTCAATTATCTCGACGATGCCGGAGTTATTATCTTCCGACACGTGACAAAAAATCTTTCCTTGAGCGCTGATTTCATGAATCACGGAACAGCTCGGGTGCTTATAAGGAGACTGTTTACCTGCGGAGGCAACGCACAGAATCAGGTTGCTAGCACTAAGTAAGTCTGGATGGAAATTATGAAGGGAACCATGGTGCGGAAGCAATAATGTTGATACATTAGATTTAAGCTGGCGGTATGTCTGTTCCCACTTTTCACGAACTTTTTTCACCTTCAATGTTGCATCGCCCGTTCCAAGCCACCCAACTGCATCCCTAGGAAATAAAGGTCTAATACAAGCACATCCGTTAAAAGCATAAACATAACGATACTCCCACTTGCAATCTTTACTTTGTTCAATGGGTCCTGAGTAAAGAGACATAGAAATACGGTTATGCATATGGCGAGCGCCGTTGGGGACAATCTCCCCATAGCATTCGCGTATTTTTTTGCGAATATTCGGATCAAGCAACGCTTTCACCAATACTTTAGATGTTAGGCGTTTTCCGGGCTGAAGGCCGAGAGTTTCTCTTAGCCTTTTCTTGAATTTTTTTCGATTCTGTATGGGTACAGCATCAACATGTGGCAGAAAAAACCAATCAAGTAATCTTTCTTGTGTAGAAATTACAATTTCTTGTGTAGAAATTACAATGCACCCACCCGGTCGCAGCTCGAGAACCTCTGCTCTTCGGTCTTTGGAAGGCTTTATCACCTTTAGTGATTCCTCCGGGTATTCTATTAAAAAGACAGATTCTCCTTCAGATATCGGACCATCAAGGGGGGCCGCAGTCGGTAGTATAATATCCTCTTTCCCTGAAGCATCATCAGTTCCTAATACCCTGACAACACGTTTTACGCCCCGATTCCCAAACCAAATCTCTGGCTCAATCGTGGCCTCGATCAGTGATGCCGAAGGGGGCGCATCCCCTTCTGCTTCAAGAAGGGAAATAATGTGCAGCGAATCATTAACATAAGGGATATAGACTGTATCGACTTGAACATTACTTAGTAATTCGTCAAGCCCGGAAACATGATCGTTGTCAAAATGTGAAATAAAAAGAGCATTAACAACTAATCCATCACGTATACAAAGGTCTATTGCGTCCTCAAGAGCCTCTTTATTCTGCGATCCACAGTCGTATATGTAGCGAATTTTCTTTGAATCTTGGCTGCTTTGAATGTTAACCTCAATGCTTCCTACATGAAAACATCCTTGCCCTACAGGCATTTGATGGCGAACAATCCTCATCATATTAACTACATCCTATTTCTTTTTTTGCCCCTATCTCAAACAAATTTACATATTGTATCGCTATTTAACCTAACAATCAATAATAAAAATGGCTCGGTTATTTTGGACACCTTCTTAATCTTCTTGCCATGCTATCACGGAATGGAGGAAGACCCCATGGGACGATCTTCGACAGTGAAGAAGCATTCGTCGCAGCGGTTTCGCGCATGTCCCTTCCCCAGGGTCACCGCCCCCTAATACAGACTGTCGGGGATGACCGGGACGGTTTCGGTAAAACGTTCCGGCTCGGCGAAGAGTTCGCGGAAGGATTTCGGTCCGTCGTAACCGGGAAAGAAGCGTTCGAAACTGGCCCGCGAATGGGCCCGCATGAGATCGAGTTCGGCCTCGCTGACGCCGACCATGCCCGCATAGCGCCGGCGGCGCGCCGGATCGGAAAAATTGATCCTGTCCCAGTCGAAACAGCGGATCACGCCCAGCTCGACCTCGGTGAAATGCTCGGTCCGGTAGAGGGCGACCGTGCGCTTGATCACCTTGTCGAGAACCTCCTTGTCGTCGAAACGGCCGCTCTGGCGCAGTTTGTTCATCATCCGCGTTCCCTCCATCGGGGTGGCGATGGAGAAGACATTGTAATCGATCTCCGGATGTTCTTCGGCAAAGGTGATGGTGTCCAGTATCTCCGCCCGGCTTTCCCCCGGCATGCCGACCACGAACATGCCGATCACCTCCAGCCCCGCCTCGCGGGCCCAGCGGGCGACATCGCTGTGATGGGCCACGCTCGAATGGATCTTGCCCGCCACTTCGCGCAGAACGCGGTCATTGCCCGATTCGAACGGGCAGATGATGCG
>JALXAG010000195.1 GCA_026992315.1 Sneathiellales bacterium
CGGCCTGATCGCCGCCGATCACGGCACGATCGGCCTTGACGGCCACGATATCACCAATCTGCCCATGTACCGGCGGGCGCGGCTGGGCATCGGCTATCTGCCGCAGGAAGCATCGATCTTTCGCGGTCTGAATGTGGAAAACAATATCCGCGCGGTGCTGGAGGTCAGCGAACCGGATCGCGATCTGCGCGAGGCGATGCTGGAAGAGCTGCTGGCGGAGTTTTCGATTTCCCATCTGCGCCGTACTCCGGCACTGGCGCTTTCCGGCGGCGAACGGCGCCGGGTGGAAATCGCCCGCGCGCTGGCATCCCGGCCCTCCTTCATCCTTCTCGACGAGCCCCTGGCCGGCATCGATCCCATCGCCGTCGGGGAAATCCGCGATCTGGTGGCGCATCTGAAGGACCGGGGCATCGGCGTGCTGATTACCGATCACAATGTCCGTGAAACGCTGGAACTGATCGACCGCGCCTATATTCTGAACGAGGGGCGGGTGCTGATGGAAGGCGCGCCGGACGATATCGTCGCCCATGAGGGCGTGCGCCGTGTCTATCTTGGCGAGCGGTTCAGCCTTTGAGCGTTGAGGCAGTGGCATAATGGCTCTTTCACCCAGGCTCGAACTCAGACAAAGCCAGACCCTGGTGATGACGCCGCAACTGCAGCAGGCGATCAAGCTGCTGCAGCTGAACAATCTCGATCTCAGCGCCTATGTGGAAACGCAGCTTCTGGAGAATCCCCTTCTGGAACGGGCCGGGGAGGAACGGCGCGAGGATGGCGATTCCCCGCCTGAAGCCGCCGCGGAAACCGCCGAGACGGGCGCTGTCGAGGCGCTGGCGGGCGAAGGGGTGCCCAGTGCCGAGGCCAGCGAGGCGCTCGATGCTCCCTATGAAGCCCTTTATGACGGGGATGACGGCCCGGACCGGGCGACGGGGCTGGAATTTTCCTCTTTCGCTGCGGGAGGCGGCGAAGCCTTCAATCTGGAAAATGTCGCCGGAGGGGAAAAAACCCTGCGGGAACATCTGGCCGAACAACTGAGCGCAACGCTGATGTCCCCGGGCGAACGCCTGATCGCCGGGGCGCTGATCGATATGGTCGATGAGGCGGGGTATCTGCGTGAGGATCCGGACGAGCTGGCGGCACGGCTGGGCTGTTCGCGGCAGGATATCGATATCGTGCTCGACGTGCTGCGCGGTTTCGAACCCACCGGCGTGTTCGCCGCATCTTTGGGCGAATGTCTGGCCCGGCAGCTTGCCGAACGCGACCGGCTGGATCCGATGATGGCGACGTTTCTCGATCATCTCGATCTGCTGACCCAGGGGCGCCATGAGGAGCTGATGCGCATCTGCGGCGCCGATGCCGAGGATTTCGCCGGCATGATGGAGGAATTGCGCCGCCTCGATCCGAAGCCGGGCCTGGCCTTCGGCGGCGGTGCGGCGGCCCCGGTGGTGCCCGATGTGTTCGTCAGTCGCGGACCCGACGGCGGCTGGCGGGTCGAACTGAACAGCGAAACCCTGCCCCGGGTGCTGGTGAACACCCGCTATTATGCCGAAATCGGACGCAATGCCCGGGACAAGAAAGAAAAGAATTTTGTCACCGATTGTTTCAATGCGGCCAACTGGCTGGTAAAATCGCTGGATCAGAGGGCCAATACGATTCTCAAGGTCGCGGCTGAAATCGTCCGCCTTCAGGATGCCTTCCTGAACGAGGGTATCCAGCATCTGAGGCCCCTGAACCTGAAGACGGTTGCCGAGGAAATTTCCATGCATGAAAGCACCGTCAGCCGCGTGACCGCCAACAAATACATGGCGACGCCGCGCGGGGTGTTCGAGATGAAGTATTTCTTTACTTCGGCCATTGCCTCTGCCGACGGTAACGAGGCGCATTCGGCCGAGGCCGTGCGCCACCGCATCAAGGCGCTGATCGATGCGGAGGATCCGAAGAAAATTCTTTCCGACGACAAGATCGCCGAGATTCTCAGGAAAGAGGATATCGATATCGCGCGCAGGACGGTCGCCAAATACCGCGAGGCGATGAATATTCCCTCCTCGGTGCAGCGGCGGCGCTTGAAAAGGATGCGGACCGGATAAACATATCTATCGGTACACGGACAACAGCGAGGGAGGCTCCGGTTATGAAGCGACTCTGAGGCGCGGTTGACATTGCAGGGGCGGTCCCATATGTTCGCGCGTCGCAAATCGGTCGTGTGGCCGCCCTCCGGGAAACAGAAACCTTTCGGTATACGGATTAGAGCCATGCAAGTTTCAGTCAGAGGAAGACATATGGATGTCGGCGATGCCCTGCGCGGGCTGGCCGAGGAGCGTCTGCGGGCGGCAGTCGAGAAATATTTCGGCGACGCCATAGACGCCACCATTGTTTTCACCAAGGAAAGTTCCGAATTCACGGCCGATTGCAGCGTTCATGTCGGCCATGGCATTCATGTGAACAGCTCTGGATCCGGCGGGGATGCCCACAGCGCCTTCGATATGGCGCTGGAGAAGATCGAAAAGCAGTTGCGCCGTTACAAGCGGCGCCTGCGCAATCATCATGCCAAGCAGAAGGCGGCGCGGATGGCGGCGGCCCAGGCTTATGTCATTGCCCCCGAGGAGCCGAAGGAAGAGGAACCGGAGGATCTGCCCGATCAGCCCGTTATCGTGGCCGAGCAGAAAACCGAAATCCCCGACTGTTCGGTCAGTGAAGCAGTGATGCGGATGGATCTTGCCAATACGACGCTGGTTCTGTTCAGAAACAGCGCTCATGGCAGGGTGAATGTGGTTTACCGCCGCGAAGACGGCAATATCGGGTGGATTGACCCGGTATCGGCATAGGCCGGCAGCAGCGGTACGAGCGAAACAGGCGGAAACCAGGTCATGGAGATTGCGGATCTTCTGCATCCCGATGCCGTGCTGGCCAACCTTAAGGGAACCAGCAAGAAGCAGGTTCTTCAGGAACTGGCGGCACGGGCTGCGGCATTGACCGGTCAGGACGAGCAGGCGATTTTCGCCACGCTGATCGAACGCGAAAAACTCGGCACCACCGGTGTGGGGAATGGCGTCGCCATTCCCCATGGCCGCCTGCCGGGCATCGAGGCCCCCTGGGCTTTGTTCGCCCGGTTGGAGAAAGGCATCGACTTCGATGCCGTCGATGGCCAGAAGGTCGATCTGATTTTCCTGCTGCTGGCGCCGGAGGCGGCTGGCGCCGATCACCTGAAGGCCCTGTCGCGGATATCGCGATGCCTGCGCAACGGCGAGCTGTGCACGAAACTGCGCGGTGCCGACGATCCGGAAGCGCTCTATGCCCTGCTGACGGAAAATTCGGTCAACCGGGCGGCCTGACATGGCTGTCAGGGGGCGGGCAGCGCCGTTGTGCCCGGGGGGCACGGCCCTGGCCCTGCTCCTTTTTTTTCTGCTGTCCTCGCATGCCGCACTGGCGCAGCCCTCCCGGCCGCCGCGCCTTTCCCTGCCCGTGGATTGCCTGGCCACGGACGATTGCTTCATTCAGTGGTATATGGATATCGATGCCGGCCCCGACCGGGAGGATCCGTTCTGCGGCACCCTGACCTATAACGGCCACAGAGGGATCGATTTCCGCCTGCGCGACCGTTCGGCGATGCGCAGGGGCTTTCCCGTGCTGGCGGCATTGGATGGGGTGGTGGCGGCAACCCGCGACGGGATGGAGGATCCGCCGCGGGTCGACCGGAAGGCCATTGCCGGGCGCGAATGCGGCAACGGCGTTCTGCTGCAGCATCGTGACGGATATCTCACCCAGTACTGCCATATGCGCAAGGGCAGCATCGCCGTGAAAAGAGGGCAGCGGGTCAGGGCCGGCGACCGTCTCGGCCTGATCGGCCAGTCGGGACTGGCCGATTTCACCCATGTTCATTTCGAACTGCGCCATGGCAAGAAGATCGTCGATCCCTTTACCGGTCAGGTGGCGCAAACGCCGCCGCGTTGCCAGCCTTTGGCCGGCAAGGGGCTGTGGGCCGATGAAACCGCGCCCTATCTCGTTTACAGGCCGGTCGGTCTGGTGCGCGACGGTTTCAGCGCCGTCGTGCCCGATCGGGAAATCATGGATGAAGGGCGCGACCGGCTGCCATCGGCCACCTCGCCCGCCCTGCTGTACTGGCTGCGGCTTTATGGGGTGAAGAAGGGCGACCGGGTCGATCTGACGCTTTGGGCGCCGGACGGGCGGCTCATGGCGGAAAGCCGCAATATCGCCCCCCGGGACATGGCGCAGGTGCATTATTATCT
>JALXAG010000196.1 GCA_026992315.1 Sneathiellales bacterium
TCGACCTGGCCCGTTTCGCCAAAGATACGCCGCGGAACATACGCAGGGCGCGCGCGGGGCGGACGGAGGGCGGCGGCTGGATCCGGCTGAGCATTTCCCCGGCTGCCCGTGTCAAGGATTTCCGTCTGGGGCCGAAATTGGTGGTCGATGTGTTCGCCGGTGCCGATAGCGCGGTGGCGGACGAGCAACCGGCATCCCCGCCTTCCGGCAGGAAATCGGTAAAAGTGGCCGCATCGAAAGAAAAGCGGGGAGCTGAGGAAGCTGCAGCCGGTTCTGCCGGGCATGAGATCACGGGGGGTGAAACGGCCGCGGGGGAAAAGACCGCGGGAGAAGGGGCCCCCTCCGGCGCTCCGCGCAATCTTCTGCGTGACAAGGCGGCAGCGGTAGCGAAGAAAAAGAGGACGGACACTGCGGAATCCACCGAGGCTTCAATGGCGGAGGCGACCGGCAGCAAGGCGGCGGAACTGCGTCTTGCCAGCACCGGCTGGACGCCGCCGGCCAGGAAGGGCGAGGCCATCCCCATAGCCTATTTCAAGGATGCCCGCGATCAGCCGATCACCCTGCAGCCGCTCAAGGGCGCCCTGCGCCTGCGCTTTCCCTGGAACCTGCCTGTCGGTGCTGCCGTGTTCGGGCGCGGCGATGTTCTCTGGGTGGTATTCGCCCGTTATCAGAAGATCACTTTCACCGATCGTAATATTCTGCGCCGCTACGGGATCCGCCGGGCGGAGCAGATGCCCAAAGAAGCCTCGGGGCGGGCAACTGTGCTGCGTCTGACCCTTGAGCCGGGCATGAAGCCCTTGGTCGAGCGCAAGCTGGCCGATTGGGTTGTCACCCTGCGTCCGGGCCGCGGCGGCCCGCAGGCACCGGTGGTTATCCGCCCCGAACCCGATGCCAAGGGCGGCCCGCGCGTCGCCCTGATGGTGCCGGGGGCGGAACGGCCGCTGACGGTGGACGATCCTGAAATCGGCGATCGTCTGAGCGTCGTTCCCGTTTCCGGGGCCGGGCAGGGCGTGGCCAAGGGGCGGCAGTTTCTGCAATTCGCCATTCTGCCTTCGGTTCAGGGGGTCGTTATTTCACCGCGGATCAGCGATCTGATTGTCGAGGCCGGGCGTTCCGGCGTCATCATCAGGGCCAGGGAAGGGCTGCTGCTTTCCGGCGCGGCCCCGGTTGCGGAAAAGCCGCAGGAAAATGCCCATGCACCCGAGGGCGGGCCGCTGGAAATTCCGCAGGATAAGGCCGGTGGACATGAGCAGGCCATTGCCGAGGCGGCAAATTCCGGTGAAGGCGAGGCGGCGGACCGCATCGGCGGTGGCATGGCACAAACGCGCTTCAAGCCCGATTTCTTCAAGGTGAAGCTGTGGCGTCTGAATGCCGGGCGGCATTACCGCGAGATCAAGCAGGAGCTGTTGCTGGCCGTCGCCAAGGCGCCGCGCTCCGGGCGCAACGCCGCCCGTTACAAGCTGGCCCGCTATTTCTTCGCCCATGGCCGCATGGCCGAAGCGCTGGGGGTGCTGAAGCAGATTTCCTCTTCCGATCCCCGCGCGGAATTCGATCTGCGTTTCCGCGCCTTGCGCGGCGCGGCCAATCTGCGCATGCGTCGTTATGACGAGGCGGAGCCGGATCTGTTCCTGCCCGAACTGGACAACAACCCCGAAGTGGCGTTGCGACGGGCCGTCTGGGCCCTGGAAACAGGGGATATCGACCTGGCCCGGCGTAATTTTGCCCTGGGCATGGATGCGATCGAGGCATTGCCAAGCGACGAGCGGGCGCGCATGCGCCTTGCCCTGGCCCGCGTTGCGATCGAAACCGGCGATTTCAAGCTGGCCGAGGAACAGCTGCGCATTCTGCCCAACGAGAAAATGACCCACACCCAGAAAGGCTGGGTGGAATATCTGAACGGCAGGCTTGCGGTGCTGCGCGGTGACGATGACATGGCCCTGGCCTATTTCCAGAAGGCGATGGATAACGGCATGCCGGAGGTGGTGGCGCGTGCCGGTTCCGATATGGTCGATACGGAGCTGAGGCTTGGTGCCATCGATGCGAAGGAAGCCGTCGAAAAGCTTGAAAAGCTGCGGTTTCTGTGGCGTGGGGACGATTTCGAACTGACCCTGTTGCGCAAGCTTGGCAACGCCTATGTTTCGGCCGGGCGTTACCGGGAGGGGCTGACGACGCTGAAGCGGGCGGTCAGCTATTTTCCCGATAGCCCGATCAGCCGCGATGTCACGGCCGATATGAGGGGCATTTTCGAACGCCTGTTCCTTGAAGGCGGTGCCGACAGCCTTTCGCCGATCAATGCTCTGGGGCTGTATTACGATTTCCGGGAACTGACGCCGACCGGGCGCAAGGGCGATGAGATGATCCGCAAGCTGGCGGATCGCATGGTATCGGTCGATCTGCTCGACCGCGCGGCCAGGCTGTTGCAGCATCAGGTCGATTATCGTCTCAGCGGGGAAGAAAAATCCCGCGTGGCGGCACGCCTGGCGGTGATTTATCTTTTGAACCGTCAGCCGAAAGCGGCGCTCAAGGCACTGCGCAGGACGAAGTCAAAGCGGATGGGCAAGGAACTGAAACAGGAACGCCGTCATCTCGAGGCCCGTGCCCTGGCCGATATGAACCGCTTCAAGGATGCTCTGGCCCTGCTCAAGGGCGACAACAGCCGTCCTGCCAAGGTACTGCGGGCGGATATCTACTGGCGCTCGCAGAATTGGGCGGCGGCGGCGAAGGCTTTTGACGATATCCTCGGCGCCCGCTGGCAGGATGAAAAGCCACTGAGCCCCCTGGAACGTCAGCAGGTTCTGCAGGAGGCGATATCCCTGGCCCTGGCCGATGACCGCGCGGGGCTCGACCGGTTGCGCCAGCGCTATATGGAACGCCTGAAAAACCTGCCGGAAGGCGAAATGCTTGCCCTTGTCACCGACAGGGTCAATACCAGCGGGGCCACCATCGCCGATCTGACCAGCGCCATCGCGGAGGTGGATCAGCTTGAAAGCTTTATGGCGACATATCGCGACAAGCTGCGCACCGGCGGGCTGGAAGCGATCAACTGAATTTTCCGCTACGGTTCAGAACTCGTTGAAGCTCATCAGGATATCGCGCACGATCTGGCGGTTGCGGGTATCCAGCCCACCCCAGGCGATCCAGAAATCGGGCGAGACCATTCCGGCCTGACGGGCGTAATCGGCGCGGGTGAGAATGGCGGCGAGAACCAGGCGTTCCGACTTGTTGCCATTGAATGTTTCGGCAAAATGCCGGGCGGCGCCATGGCGGGAGAAGGCTTCATACAGATCGTCCCAACTGGCAATGCGATGCAGATCGCCGATCAGTTCGTCCATCTCACGCATCAGCCGCGGATTATGCGCCAATGCCTCGCGCAGGGGGACCAAGGGTATCATGGGAATGGGATGGCTCATGAGGCGTTACCGCCGTTTCGGGACATTCGCAAGCGGACATCGGCAGCCAGGCATTCCAGTGCCCTATCCGGTATGCCCAGTTCGTTGAGCTTTTCCACCGTGTTCAGAAGGTAATCGGAACAACGGCCGATCTTTCCCCGCGCCCTGGCAATGGCTTCGGCCGCCTGCGTGCGGGGCAGGCGCCCGGCATAGCGTTCGTGGCGGGGGTTGATGACGAAGGTCACGGCCTGTACGTCGCCTTTTTCGGTCCTGACCCTCAGAATCTTGGGCCGATAAGCGCCGGAAACCATTTCACGGCGCCAGATGATGTCCATCTCTTCGCGCAGCTTGGTTCTGCAGATGCGGAAGACCATGCCGCGGCAGCAGCCGCCACGCTGCAATGCCAGGGTCAGGCCGGGGCAGTCCGGCGTGCCGCGGCCAAGAGGAGTCCACAGGCAGAATTGGCGATGATAGCCGTAAATCAGGCCCTTCCGGGCCTCTTCGTAATGGAAGGCCGGGTTCCACATCAGCGAACCGTAACCGAAAACCCAGCCATCCCCAGGGGGAAGGCGGTCGAGAACGTTTTCCAGGGATTTGTGCCGCTCCTCATCGCTCATCATGGTGAACAGACCGCGTGCATGCGCTTCTGCGGCGATTTCGGCGATCTGCCCGGCAGCGATGGATTCGCGGGTCAATGTCATGGTTTCTCACGGTCTGATGATGAATGCTCCCGATATCGTGAATACAATTTAGGGACATCGGCGGAAATGTCGAGGGGCGGCAGGTTCCGCCCAGCAGCCCCGGGATCTGGTACTGAACTTTTCCCTAAGTCTTTGTTTACGATTTTAGGTCAGT
>JALXAG010000197.1 GCA_026992315.1 Sneathiellales bacterium
TCAGCTCACGCTTGGCGTCAGCAGCGCGACGCCAAAGCAGTTTTCTTTCGGTTCCGATGACGACGGTTTTGGCGATCTTGTGGGCGGACTGACCGGAACGCTCGCCCCCGGCAGTTACAGATACAGTGTCCTTGCCAAGGTCGAGGATCTCGGATCTGATTTGAGTTCGACGGCTCAGGGATTTTTAAATTACGCGCTGCAACTCACTGCCGTGCAGGCGCCGCCTCCGCCGCCGGTGACTTCCGTTCCCGAGCCCGGCACATCGCTTCTGTTTCTTGCCGGCTTGCTGATGCTGGGGATGTTCAGGCCCCGGTTGGTATGAAACGCCGCGGCAACGGGAGGGTGCACCCGCTCTTCCGTTGCCGGCAGACCGGGGGTGACCTTGGATTTTCCCCGTCATATTTTCCCGACTGTTGACCCCTGCGCGGCCGTGGTGGTTTTTGTATCGGCCGGACCGACCTATCGAACAGACCCCAGGCCTATCGGACAGGCGGCTTGCGCGGTGGCGGGCAGAGCAGCCTTTTTGCCAGGATCACCACCGACCAGATGCCGATCGGCACCATGAAGACCAGATCGGCCAGCGGATGATTTTTGTCTCCGCCGGCGACGATGGCGAAGAAGATAAACCAGCCCATGGTCAGGAGCAGGCCGATCCCGTCCCAGAAGCGGGCCTTGCGCCAGGGCACGTCGGCGGGCTGATTGCTGCCGTTTTTTTCCGGAAGGCTCATAGGCTCGGGCTCTCGTTGCGGTGGAGGGAAAAGCCCGCTTCGCGCAATGCATCGACGATGCGCTGGCCGTGGGCGCTGTCCCGGGTTTCGATGACGACGTCGAGATTGGCGGCCTTGACCGAAATATCGGCATAAAGGCGCTGATGCTGCACTTCGATGATATTGCCGCCGGCCTTGCCGATAAGCCCGGCAATGGTCGCCAGCCCGCCCGGCTGATCGGCAATTTCGATGGTCAGGCGCAAAATGCGGCCATCGCGGTACATGCTGCGCATGATGATCGAGGCCAGCACCCGGGAATCGATATTCCCTCCTGAAAGGATCAGGCCGACCCGGCGCCCCCTGAAACGGTCGCCATGGGCGATCAGGGCGGCCAGGCCCGCGGCCCCGGCCCCTTCGGCAACCGTTTTCTCGATTTCCAGAAAATACATGATCGCCCGTTCGATCCTGGCTTCATCGACAATCAGAATATCGTCGACCAGATGCCGGGCGATTTCGACCGGCAGCCTGCCCGCCGTTTTCACGGCAATTCCTTCGGCAATGGTATGGGGCGGGCGGATATCCGCCGGCGCGGGTTCGCCATGCAGGGCCCGGTACATGCAGGGATAGGCCGCCGCCTCGACCCCGATGATTTCGATAGCCGGGTTGACGGCCTTGGCCGCGATGGCACAGCCGCCGATCAGCCCGCCGCCGCCGACGGGGATGAGCAGCACCTCGAGATCCGGTGCCGCTTCCAGCATTTCCAGCGCCACGGTGCCCTGCCCGGCGACGATCAGCGGATCGTCGAAGGGGTGGATGAAGGTCAGCCCCTTTTCGCGGGAAAGGCGGTCGGCATAATCGGCCGCCTCCTGCAATGTATCGCCATGCAGGATGACCTCGGCCCCGAAATCCTGGGTGTGCTTGACCTTGGTGAACGGGGTCTGACGGGGCATGACGATGGTCACGGGAACCGACAGGCGCTTGCCGTGATAAGCGACCCCCTGGGCGTGATTGCCCGCCGACATGGCAATGACGCCGGTTTTGCGCTGGGTTTCGTTCAGGGCCATCAGACGGTTGAGCGCGCCGCGTTCCTTGAAGGAGGCGGTGAACTGCAGATTTTCGAACTTTACCGTGACATCGGCCCCGGTCAGTTGCGACAGGGTGCGTGAGCGCTTGCACGGCGTGGCCTCGACGGCCTCGGCGAGATGGCGTGCGGCTGCCTTGATGTCCGCAAGGGTCAGCAAGGGTTTCTCCTTCTGAACGGGTTCTGGTCCGGACGCCTCAGCGCGGCCTGAGCGTCAGCACGCCCAGCGCCCCGGCAAGGTTGTCGTCCTTGTTCGTGGACATGGGGATATACTCGCCCCGGGCCCAGATGTCGACAAAGCTGTCATACAATGGTGACAGCCGGTTGCCCGACTGACCGGTGGAATGGATGAACAGCGAACGGTTCGGGTCCTCCAGATCGTAGATGGCCCGCAGGCTGGCGGCATGAACGGTTGCATAGGGCTGGCTTTCGTCCGTCAGCTTGTTGCGGGAAACATTGACCGTATAGGTATCGCCGCCGACCGGTACGCGCAGATCGAAGATATCGCGCAGAACCGGCACATTGGTGAAGGGGGTGTGATCGCTGTGCGCCTCATGGGCCTGGCCCCAGTTCCAGTCGTCCATGTTTTCGCCATAGCGTTTGTCCAGTTCGCGCACGGTGGCATCGAGCGCTGCAACGAGGATGGTTTTGCAATCCTCTTTTTCCGGGGTGCCGGTGTCGTCGCACCAGCGCGCCTGGCCGTTCTTGTCGCGAAGGACGTTTTCGACGAAGACCGGCCGTGTCGCCCAGTAATCCTGCAGCAGCGGCCCCAATTCATCGCCATACATCAGCCGGCCGAAATGGCGCATCCAGGCATTGAAGATCAGGCCCTCCGGTCCGTTTTTGCGCTCGACCCCATCCCAGGCGCGGATTTTCTCCAGCGCCAGGCGGCTGCGTGCCTTTTGCGGTTCGATGGCGGTGATCAGCGGCAGAATATCCGTGGCCCAATAGGATTTCACATCGGCCTGAATGGCCTTGAAACTGTCGATGGTGTGCACATCGCGCGCCTGCAGCAGGTCGCGGATGCGCCGGGCCCGGTAGGGCGGCGTCCATTCGTAAGTGATGAAATAGGGATAATCGTCACCGACGATCTTGTGATTGGCGGTGATCATCATGCCCGACTTCGGATTGAAATTCCGCGGCAGTTCCTCGAAGGGAATGAAGCCGTCCCAATCGTATTCGGCCTGCCAGCCGGGGACGGGCATCATGCCCATGATCTTGTTGCCTGGCTTGCGGATCGGCACCCTGCCCGCGGCGATATAGCCGATATTCCCTTTGCGGTCGGCATAGACGACGTTCTGCTGCGGGGCGTGAAAATCACGCATGGCGGCAAGGAAATCCTCCCATCCGCGTGCCTTTTGCAGCTTGAATCCGGCCTGAGGGGTTTTGTCGTCGTCGCGCAGCGCCGTCCAGGCGAAGGAAAGAACCATCTTTTCGGGCAGCAGCGACGATGCCGGGGCATAGATATCCGAAATCACCGGTCCGTGACGGGTTTCGCGGACGGTGAGAACGACATCCTCGCCCCCCTTGACCTTGATAACCTCGCGGCGCAGGCGGAAGGGGGCGCTGCCTTCCGGGGTCAGATAGCGGCCGGGGTCGCTGGGGTCGATTTTTTCGTAATAGAGATCCTGCACATCGGGGGCGGTATTGGTGAAGCCCCAGGCGATGTTCTCGTTACGGCCGAGAATGATTGTCGGCACCCCGGGCAGGGTGGCGCCGATCGCGGTGTAATCGCCGGTATCGATTTCGGCGAAGAACCACAGTGCCGGCGCGGCCAGCCCCAGATGAGGATCGTTGGCAAGCAGGGGCTTGCCGCTGGCCGTGTGTCTGCCCGAAACCACCCAGTTGTTGGAGCCGAGACCATCGGGCGCCGGTGCGGGCATGGCGGCGGCGAGGCGGTCGAGGTCAAGCGATTTGTACAATCCGGCCAGGGTCGGCGGGGTGATCTGCCTGTCGCCGGGATAGGGGGGGAAGGCCTCGGCGATCTGCTGGGCGCTCAGACGCTTGCTCATGCGGGCGCGCAGCAGTTCCCTGGACCAGTTGCCGCCCAGATCCCAGGCCATCATCTTCAGCCAGACGATCGAATCCTCGGGCTTCCAGGGTTCCGGGGTGATGCCGAAGGCCAGGAATTCCGGCGGCAGGGGGGCGGTGTTGTTCCTGAGAAAGGCATTGACCCCGGCGGCATAGGCCTGGAGCAGGTTTTTCGTATTGTCATCGAGATTGGCATAGGTACGCCGCGCCGCCTGGTAGAAACCGATGGTGCGCAGAAACCTGTCCTTGCCCAGCGTTGCCGCGCCGAAGATTTCCGACAGCCGCCCGGCGCCGACGCGGCGGTTCATCTCCATCTGCCAGAGGCGGTTCTGCGCATGGGTATAGCCCATGGCGAAAACGCCGTCGGTTTCATTGCTGGCATAGATATGGGCGACGCCATAGCGGTCGGTCACGATGCGCACCGG
>JALXAG010000198.1 GCA_026992315.1 Sneathiellales bacterium
GGGCAGGATGGGGTTGCCCCAGGCATCGCGCCTGACCGGGGGGCGGATGGTCTTTTCCTTCTGCAGCAGGCTTTTGCCCATATAATCGTCCCGCAGACGCGGCAGGCTGCATGCGCCAAGAAAAAACACCGGGATCAGCAGCAGCACAGGCAACCGGGCCGTCATTCTGCCGGGGGCGGGAATGGTGCGCGTGCTCATCTGCCGGAATCTCCCATGGCCAATGCGACAATAGAGTCCATTTACCTGGGCCGGGGAACATGGATCAATGAATTTCTGGGAGAAGAGGATGAGAATACAGCACCGGCAAAACCGCCGGTCCGGCGATTCCGCAGCAGGGCGGGCCCGACAGGGGTGGAACGATGGCGTGTGAACTGAACGGAAATCTAGCGGTGCCCGATGCCGTGGCGATGATTGAAGGTTACCGGCAGGGCCGGTTCTCCCCGGCCGATGCGATGGCGGATGTGCTGGCGGGGATGGAGAAGGCCGATCCTGCCCTGAACGCCATTTGTTATTCCGATCCGCCGGAAGACGACGGGCGTATCCTTGCCTTCGCCCGCCGGGCGGAGGCGGTGCCGGCATCATGGATGCCAAAGCGGTTTTTCGGATATCTGAAATGATCGATAAAGGGAAGATCGTTGAAATTCTGAGCGTTGCCCAATCCTATGCCGCCGACAGGGCCGCGATGGAGATGGGCATCGCCGGGATGGAGCTGATGGAAAATGCCGGGCGGGCCGTTGCCGATCTGGCCTGCGCCATGTCTTCGCCGGAAGCTGGGGTGCTGGTGTTGTGCGGCCCCGGCAACAATGGCGGCGATGGTTATATAGCGGCGCGGCTTTTGCATGAACGGGGGTTCCGGGTCGATGTGCGGGCCCTGGGCGATCCGGACCGTTTGCGCGGAGATGCCGCCATCGCCTTTCAGCGATATGGCGCCGCCGGGGCGCCGTCGGTGACATCCCTGTCTTGCGATATCGGCGAATGTCATCCCGCCCTGGTGATCGACGCGCTTTTCGGTGCCGGGCTGGCCCGCGATATCGAGGGCGAGACCGCGGCGCTGATCGCCGCGATATCGGAACGCGGCCTTCCCGTGCTGGCGGTCGATGTGCCAAGCGGTATCGACGGCGATACCGGGCAGGTGCGCGGGGTGGCGTTTCAGGCGCAGGCAACGGTTACGTTCTTCAGGCCAAAACCCGGTCATTACCTGTATCCCGGACGGCGCCGCCGCGGCAGGCTGCATGTCGCCGATATCGGCATTCCCGATGCGGTTCTGGCTGCCATCGGCATCGATCACTTCATCAACAGGCCGCGCCTGTGGGCATCGGCATGGCCGCAGCTATCCGCCGAAACGCATAAATATGCCAGGGGTCATCTGCTGGTACGCGCCGGCGGCATTGAAACCGGCGGGGCCGGGCGCCTGGCGGCGCGGGCTGGGCTGCGCGCCGGCGCCGGTCTGGTGACGGTGGCCGCCCCGCCATCCAGCCTGCCGACCCATGGGGCCCATCTCAATGCGGTGATGCTGCGCCGTTGCGACGATGCGCAGGCCTGGCGGCAGATGGTGGCTGACAAGCGCCTGCGTGCCTGCATCATTGGGCCGGGCAATGGTATCGACGAGGCAACCCGCGATGCCGTTCTCGCGGCACTGGAGCGTAAAATGCCCGTGGTGATCGATGCCGATGCCATCAGCGTTTTCTCTGAAGATCCGCAAACTCTTTTCGCGGTTCTGAATGAAGCCTGCATCCTTACCCCCCATGAAGGAGAATTCGCCCGCCTGTTCAGGGCAGAGGGGGCCAGGATAGAGCGTGCCCGTGCCGCCGCGGCGCAGGCGGGCTGCACCGTCATCCTCAAGGGGGCGGATACGCTGATTGCCGCCGCCGACGGGCGGGTGGCGGTCAATGTCAACGCCCCGCCCACCCTGGCGACGGCGGGATCGGGCGATGTGCTGGCCGGTATCTGCGGCGGCTTGCTGGCCCAGGGAATGGAGGGCTTTGCCGCCGCCGCGGCCGCTGTATGGCTGCATGGGGCGGCGGCGAAGGCCTTCGGTCCCGGCCTGATCGCCGAGGATATATGCGAATCCCTGCCCGCGGCCCTGGCGGCGTTGCAGGAAGATTGCGATATGTTGAGCGAAGAGAACGGATAGAGGTGTCATGAACGCAACCGTCAGTCTGATCGACCGAACCCTGCGGCGTTTCCGCAACGCCTGGCGCAGCGATGGGAGCTGGCAGCCCGATCCGGATTTGAGCGATGACGACCGCGCCCATCTGGAAACGGAGATTCGCGCCATTCTGGAAGGCAGCGGCGGTGCGGTTGCCGCGCGTTCGCGCGCGGCGGCCATCGGGCAGGTTTATCTGGCCCTGAACGAAACGGGGCGGCAGCGCTTCTTTCAGTTGCTGAACGAGGGCTTCGACGTCGATGACAGCCGCGTCGAAGAAGCGATCGAAGGCTGGCGCTATGCCAGCGCCGCCGGCGATGCCGTATCGGCGCGCCGGCGTCTGCGTGCCGCCCTGACCCCGCCGCGCAGGGAATTGCTGCGTCATTTCAATTCGCTGGAGCAGGGGGTGAAATTCCTGGTCGATATGCGGGCCGATCTGCGCCGGTTGCTGAAGGAAGATCCTGCCCTGCGTGTGCTCGACGACGATCTGAAGGAATTGCTCCATGCCTGGTTCGACGTCGGCTTTCTGAAGCTGCGGCGCATCGACTGGTCCTCGCCGGCGGCGCTGCTGGAAAAGCTGGTGGCCTATGAGGCGGTGCATGAGATCCGTTCCTGGTCGGATCTGAAGAACCGCCTCGATTCAGACCGGCGCTGTTATGCTTTCTTTCATCCTTCGATGCGCGACGAACCGCTTATCTTCGTCGAAGTGGCGCTGGTCGACGGGCTGGCCTCCAATGTGCAGGAACTGCTCGATGAAACGGCACCGGCACTGGATCCGGAGGAGGCGGATACGGCAATCTTCTATTCGATATCGAACTGCCAGAAGGGGCTGGTCGGCGTATCGCTGGGCGAATTTCTGATCAAGCGTGTCGTCGCCGCCTTGCGGGCCGATTTCCCCGGGCTGCGCCATTATGCGACGCTTTCGCCCATTCCTGGATTCATGAACTGGCTGCGCCGTTCCCTGCAGGAGGCAGAGGATGAAAAACTGACCGCCCTGCTTGACGATCTGCGCACGGCAGCGGGGCAGGAGGACGGCGAAGGGCTTGTGAAAATGCTCTCCCGAGGCGGGTGGGTGAAGGACGAACCGCTTGCCGAGGCGTTGAAACCGCCGCTGATGCGTCTGTGCGCTTATTATCTGCTGTCGATGAAAAACGGCCGGGCGATCGATCCGGTGGCGCATTTTCATCTGAGCAATGGCGCCCGCATCGAACGCATCAACTGGCTGGGGGATCGTTCGGCGCGCGGGATGCGCCAATCGGCGGGCATGATGGTCAATTACCGTTATGAACTGAAGAGTATCGATCGCCGCTATAACGATTATACTCTCAAAGGACGTATCGCCGCCGCTGCTGCCGTCAGTCGCCTGGCGTGAAGCCCGGGCGGCGTTTTGTGCTTTGGACGGATGGCGGGCGAAGCTTGCATCCCGCCGGGGTGGCGGATATGCGAATAGCGCTGGCCTTTCCTTGATTGCCTGTGCTATAGGGGAGCGCTTCACGCGGCAGCCCCGCGGCGGGTGATCGTTGGCCCGGGGTTGCGTGGTGGCGTCTGGAATCAGGCGGGCGTGGCGGAACTGGTAGACGCGCCAGGTTTAGGTCCTGGTGACGCAAGTCGTGGGGGTTCGAGTCCCTTCGCCCGCACCACCGCGCCTATGGCTTTATCGGGTGTCCGGCGCAGACTGGCTGCACGGGCACAGAGGTTAACTTATTAAAATCGGCGGATTGAACATGCAGGTTGTCGAAACCAGCTCTGAAGGGTTGAAGCGGGAATTCACGGTAACGATTCCGGCAGATGAAATTGAAAAACGCGTTGACGAAAAACTGGCTGAGATCAGCCAGAAGGTTACCCTGAAGGGGTTCCGCCCCGGCAAGGTGCCTGCCTCCCTTCTGAAGAAGATGTACGGCAAGTCCGTGCTGGGCGAAGTGCTGGAAGAAGCGGTGAACGAATCCTCGCGCAAGGCGCTGGAGGATAACGAAATCCGCCCGGCCATGCAGCCGCGTATCGAGGTGACCAAGTTCGACGACGGCAGCGAGCTGGAATACAAGCTGGCGGTCGAGACCATGCCCGAGTTCGAAATGGTCGATTTCTCCAAGATCGAGATCGAGAAACCGGTCGCCGAAGCGACGGAGGAGGAGATCGACAAGGCGCTGGCCAATATCGCCTCGCAGCAGAAGACTTTCGCCAAGGTCAAGCGCAACCGCAAATCGCGCAAGGGCGATGCGGTTCTCATCGATTTCGTCGGCAAGGTCGATGGCGTGCCCTTCGAGGGCGGCGCGGCCGAGGATTACGAGCTGGAGCTGGGTTCCGGCACCTTCATTCCCGGTTTCGAGGATCAGATCATCGGTGCCAAGGGCGGTGAATCGGTCGAGGTGAAGGTCACCTTCCCCGAAAATTACGGCAATGCGGAACTGGCGGGCAAGGACGCGGTTTTCGAGGTCACGGTCAAGGAAGTCCGCGAACCGGTCGAGGTCGAGATCAATGACGAATTCGCCCAGAAACTGGGGCTGGAGAATCTCGAAGCCCTGAAGAACGCGGTCAAGGAACAGATCGAAAACCAGTTCTCGCAGGCATCGCGGATGCGCATGAAGCGCGACCTGCTTGACAAGCTGGCGGAAATGGTCGATTTCCCCGTTCCCGAGGGCATGGTTCAGGGCGAATACGAACAGATCTGCCGTCAGCTCAATCCCCAGGCGGCGGATGAGCACGATCATGACCATGCCGAAGGCGAGGAACACGAACACAAGCCGGTCGATGACGGGCTGGACGACGAACAGAAGGCGGAATTCCGTGCCATTGCCGAGCGGCGGGTGCGTCTGGGCCTGCTGCTGTCAGAGGTCGGGGCGCAGAACAACATCACCGTGCCGGTCGATGAAGTGAACCGCGCCATCATGGAACAGGCCCGCCAGTATCCGGGCCAGGAACGCCAGGTGATCGAGTTCTATCAGAACAATCCGGAAGCGATGAATCAGGTGCGTGCCCCGCTGTTCGAGGACAAGGTGATCGATTTCATCGCCGAACTGGCCAAGGTCACCGAAAAGAAGGTCAGCGCCGAAGAGCTGATGAAGGACCCGGACGAGGAAGAAGGCTCTGAAGAAGGCTGAATGCCGCCGGCCGGCATCGGTGCTGGCACGGCGACCCGCACGGGGCGCAATTCGCTAACAATCTGATCAGGGGGCGACGTCGGATTTTGATGTCGCCCTTTGACGTTTTGCCGGCTTCGTCGTATTCAGATGTTGGCGTTCCCCGTATGCGACGCCATATTGCATTTCAGGAACATGGCAAAGAAGGGCCGATGATGAAGGATCCGATAGATACCTATAACAGCATGCTGGTGCCGATGGTGGTCGAACAGACGAACCGCGGCGAGCGGGCTTTCGATATCTATTCCCGTCTGCTGAAGGAACGCATTATTTTTCTGGTCGGCCCGGTCGAGGACAATATGGCATCGCTGGTGACGGCGCAGCTGTTGTATCTGGAGGCGGAAAATCCGAACAAGGAAATCTCCGTTTACATCAATTCGCCGGGCGGTGTGGTGACCTCGGGGCTGGCGATCTACGATACCATGCAGTATATCCGCCCGAAGATCGCCACCCTGTGCATCGGTCAGGCGGCCTCGATGGGCTCGCTGTTGCTGGCGGCCGGTTCCCCCGGTATGCGCTATGCCCTGCCCAATGCGCGGATCATGGTGCATCAGCCTTCGGGCGGTTTCCAGGGACAGGCGACCGATATCGAAATTCATGCCCGTGAGATTCTGTCGATCCGGGCGCGCCTGAACGAAATTTATGTCAAGCATACGGGGCAGAAGCTGAAGGTCATCGAAGAGGCGATGGAGCGCGACAATTTCCTGACGGCGGAAGGCGCCAGGGAATTCGGCATCGTCGATGAGGTGGTGACCCAGCGCCCGGTGCAGGATGAAGACGAGGCATAATGGCCGCAATATTGCCCATTTTGCGCGATAGCGGGTATTCGTGGCGGTCCATTAACGGAATTTTGAGGGCAGGCGGGTATTCTGTCCCCGATGCCCTGAACAGTAGCTGGCGTGATATGGCGGCCATGCGCGCACAATTCCGGCGGCTGCCGCGGCCAGGCGATAATATGTCGGTGAAGGCGCTTTTCCAATCTTCGCCGAATATGTATAGAATATTCATGGATGCGGCGCAGTGCCACAACCGTGGATTTGGATCCGAAACGATTACACAAGCGGAGCTGTCATGAGCAAAACCAGCGGCGGCGATACGAAGAACACCTTGTATTGCTCTTTCTGCGGGAAGAGCCAGCACGAGGTACGCAAGCTCATCGCCGGGCCGACCGTGTTCATCTGCGATGAATGCGTCGAGCTCTGCATGGATATCATCCGCGAGGAAAACAAAAGCGCCCTTGTCAAAACCAAGGACGGCGTGCCGACGCCTGCGGAAATCTGCAATGTGCTGGACGATTACGTCATCGGTCAGGCCCATGCCAAGCGGGTGCTGTCGGTCGCGGTGCATAACCACTACAAGCGCCTGAACCACAGCGGCAAGGGCAATGACGTCGAGCTGGCCAAATCCAACATCCTGCTGGTGGGGCCGACCGGCTGCGGCAAGACCCTGCTGGCGCAGACGCTGGCGCGCATTCTCGACGTGCCCTTCACCATGGCCGATGCCACGACCCTGACCGAAGCCGGTTATGTCGGCGAGGATGTGGAGAACATCATCCTCAAATTGCTGCAGGCCGCCGATTACAATGTGGAACGCGCCCAGCGCGGCATCGTCTATATCGACGAGGTCGACAAGATCAGCCGCAAATCCGACAATCCCTCCATCACCCGCGACGTTTCCGGCGAAGGGGTGCAGCAGGCCCTGCTGAAAATCATGGAAGGCACGGTGGCCAGCGTGCCGCCGCAGGGCGGGCGCAAGCATCCGCAGCAGGAATTTCTGCAGGTGGACACCACGAACATCCTGTTCATCTGCGGCGGCGCCTTTTCGGGTCTGGATCAGATCATCGCCAGCCGCGGGCAGGGTACCTCCATCGGCTTCGGCGCCGATGTCCGCTCGCCGGACGACCGCCAGATCGGCGAGATTCTGAAGGATGTCGAACCGGAAGACCTGCTCAAGTTCGGCCTGATCCCCGAATTCATCGGTCGCCTGCCGGTGATCGCGACGCTGGAGGATCTGGACGAAAAGGCCCTGATCGAAATTCTGACCAAGCCCAAGAATGCCCTGGTCAAGCAGTATCACCGCCTGTTCGAGATGGAGGACGTGAAGCTGACCTTCACCGACGATGCGCTGCAGGCGATCGCCCAGAAGGCGATCAAGCGCAAGACCGGCGCGCGCGGCCTGCGCTCGATCATGGAGGGGATTCTGCTGGAATCCATGTACGACCTGCCCTCGCTCGAAGGGGTGGAGGAAGTGGTGATCAATGCCGAGGTGGTCGAGGGCCGCGCCAAGCCGCTGCATATCTATGCCGACCGGCGCGAGGACGTCGGTTCCAGCGCCTGAAGACGCTCTGGCGCGAGCGGAGATGAACGCAAGGCGCGCATGAAAGGGGGGCTGCGCATCTTTTTGTGCGCGCCGGCCGTTCCATTTGCGCAATCGATACCCATATACTGCTATAAGTAAATGGGAACCGCCTGTCATGCAGGCGAGGGTAAGTTTTAAGGAAAGCGTCTATGACTGAGCAGAGAAGCGATCACATCTATCCGGTATTGCCGTTGCGGGACATTGTCGTCTTCCCGCATATGGTCGTGCCGCTGTTCGTGGGACGGGAGAAATCTGTCCGTGCCCTGGATGACGTGATGCGCGATGACAAGCAGATTCTGCTGGTGGCGCAGAAGGATGCCGGCCTCGACGATCCGAAGGCGGAAGACATCTATGAAGTCGGCACCCTGTCTTCGGTGCTGCAGCTTCTGAAACTGCCTGACGGCACAGTCAAGGTCCTGGTCGAAGGCGGAAAGCGGACGCGGATCCGTCGTTACGTGAAGGAGGATGATTTCTTCCTCGCCGAGGCGGAGATCATCGAGGACGAAACCGATGAAAGCGCGGAGCTGGAGGCGCTGGCCCGTTCCGTCGTCACCCAGTTCGAACAATATGCCAAGCTGAACCGCAAGATCGCGCCCGAGGTTCTGGTCTCGATCGCGCAGATCGATGACTATGCGAAGCTGGCCGATACCATCGCCCAACACATGGCGGTGAAGCTGCCGGAAAAACAGGAACTGCTGGAAATTCCCAATGTCGCGGGGCGGCTGGAGAAGCTGTATGCGATGATGGAAGCCGAGATCGGCGTTCTGGAAGTCGAAAAGCGCATTCGCGGCCGCGTCAAGCGCCAGATGGAGAAGACCCAGCGCGAATATTATCTGAACGAGCAGCTCAAGGCGATTCAGAAGGAGCTGGGCGACGGCGACGAAGGCCGTGACGAACTGGCCGAGCTGGAAGAGCGGATCAAGAAAACCAAGCTGTCCAAGGAAGCCCGCGAGAAGGCCGAGGCCGAACTCAAGAAACTGCGCAATATGAGCCCGATGTCGGCGGAAGCGACGGTGGTGCGCAACTATCTCGACTGGCTGCTGGGGATACCCTGGGGCAAGAAAAGCCGGGTGAAGACCGATATCGCCAATGCCCGCAAGATCCTGGACGAGGACCATTACGGGCTGGAAAAGGTCAAGGAACGGATTCTCGAATATCTGGCCGTGCAGCAGCGCACGCGCAAGATGCGCGGCCCCATCCTGTGCCTGGTCGGCCCGCCCGGTGTGGGCAAGACGTCGCTGGGCAAGTCGATTGCCCGGGCAACGCGGCGCAATTTCGTGCGCATGTCGCTCGGCGGTGTTCGCGACGAAGCCGAAATCCGCGGCCACCGGCGCACCTATATCGGCTCGATGCCCGGCAAGATCATCCAGTCGATGAAGAAGGCCAAGACCGTCAATCCCCTGTTCCTGCTGGACGAGGTGGACAAGATGGGCGCCGATTTCCGCGGCGATCCTTCGGCGGCGCTGCTGGAGGTGCTGGATCCGGAACAGAACGCGACCTTCAACGATCACTATCTTGAGGTCGATTACGACCTGTCCAATGTCATGTTCATCTGTACCGCCAATACGCTGAACATGCCCCAGCCCTTGCTGGACCGGATGGAGATCATCCGCCTGTCCGGCTATACGGAGGACGAGAAGGTCGAAATCGCCCGTCGTTATCTGATTCCGAAACAGATGAAGGCGCATGGGCTGAAGAAGGGCGAATGGTCGATCGACGATCAGGCCCTGCTCGATCTTATCCGCTATTACACGCGCGAGGCCGGTGTGCGTAACCTGGAGCGGGAGATCTCGCGCCTGACCCGCAAGGCCGTCAAGGAACTGATGACGGAGGAAGGGATAACCTCGATCACCGTGACGCCGGAGAATCTGGAGAAATATGCCGGCGTGCGCCGTTATCGCTATGGCGAGGTCGAGGAAGAGGATCAGGTCGGTGTGACCACCGGCCTGGCCTGGACCGAGGTCGGCGGCGAAATCCTCATGATCGAGGCGGTGATGCTGCCCGGCAAGGGGCGGATGACCATCACCGGCAAGCTTGGCGATGTCATGCAGGAATCGGTGCAGGCGGCGAAATCCTATGTCCGCTCGCGCTCGCTGCAGTTCGGCATCATTCCGCCGGTTTTCGACAAGCGGGATATTCATGTCCACGTGCCCGAGGGGGCGACGCCGAAGGACGGGCCGTCCGCCGGCGTGGCCATGGTGACCTCCATCGTTTCGGTGCTGACGCAGATTCCCGTGCGCCGCGATGTCGCCATGACCGGAGAGATCACCCTGCGCGGCCGGGTGCTGCCCATCGGCGGCCTGAAGGAGAAGCTGCTGGCGGCACACCGGGCCGGTATCAAGACCGTGCTCATCCCGGCCGAGAACGAGAAGGATCTTCAGGACATTCCGGAAAAGGTCAAAAAGGATATTAAAATCATACCGGTGAAGACGGTTGATGAAGTCCTGAAGGAAGCTCTGGTCTCGCAGCCGGAACCGGTGGAATGGGATGAAGAGGAGGCGGCGCGGCTGGCCGCGAAGGAGGCAAAGGGCGAGCATGCCGATGCACGCCTGAGACATTGATCGGTTGTCAAGCGAGAAAATCGCAGTTTTCTGCGATTTTCTCTTTGACGAAAGACCGATTTGGGTTTTAGACTCCGGCTCCGATTTTGATCGAATTCGACCCAGCACTAGCATAATAGAGGGGGCATAACGTGAATAAGAACGATCTCGTGGCAGCGGTGGCGGAAGCGACCGACCTTTCCAAGGCCGATGCGGGCAAGGCTGTCGATGCCGTGTTCGAAAGCATCACCGCGGCACTGAAGGGCGGCGATGAAGTCCGCCTCGTCGGCTTTGGCACTTTTGCCGTTACCCGCCGCGCCGCCTCGGAAGGGCGCAATCCGCGTACGGGCGAGAAAATCCAGATCCCGGCTTCCAACCAGCCGAAATTCAAGGCCGGCAAGGGCCTGAAGGATGCCGTGAACAGCTAATCGGCGGTTCGCGTTCCGAACAGGGCGGTTGCCGCAATTGCGGCAGCCGCCTTTTCGATTCCGGATTCGATTCCGGAGATGCCGCTTCGATTCCGGGTTTGCCGCCGCGGTTTCCTCTTGCCAGTGACGGCAGCGCAGGGTATCAAGTGCCCGTTCCTCGGGCGGTTAGCTCAGTTGGTAGAGCATCTCGTTTACACCGAGAGGGTCGGCAGTTCGAGCCTGTCACCGCCCACCACTTTCTCCGCATATCCGAATACCGCCCTTCCGGAAGGGCTGCGCGGCACCTTTGCCGGGCGGCGATCCGCCCTGTTTTCGTGCCTGCGCAGGCAGCGGGTCGGAAGGTCCGGCGGCTGGCAAAGTTTTTTGCGTGATTTTTGCCGATGGGCCTTGACACCCAGGCGGCTAAATCGTACATCGGGGCTCCCAGCGCGGGGGTGTAGCTCAGTTGGTTAGAGCGCTGGCCTGTCACGCCAGAGGCCGCGGGTTCGAGTCCCGTCACTCCCGCCATTTTCTTTGCTTTCTCCCCTCATGTTTTCCGGCCGGCATCGATCCCGAGACGGATCCGCGGCAGCCTTCCGCGTTCTTTCGCCTTCCGCGATCCGCCATGGCGGGGTGAGCGGCAAAATTGATCCAGGACAGTTCCGGCTTTACCGTTTCTTACTATATTGCCGCAAAAATCATCCGGCCTGCAGACTTCGGTGCATGCGGGATGGTTTGCTGTTGCCTGAACAGGGGGCGGAAAACGTGGTTAAGGGCGGTTTTAGCGGCTAGAGTGGCGAGAGTGGTTGCACTTGTGTGGAATCGGGGCTAAAAGCCGGACAGGGGTTTCGGGAAGGGGCCCCAGCCGCCTGTGCGTAAGGCTCTGATATTACGGATGTGTTGGCGGAAGCTGCCTGAACGGGATCGGAAGGCTGGCCGTTTCGGCGAAATGGGCCGGGTTCTCCGATCCGGGTGAGGGGTTCCGGGGATATCCGGATGTTTCTGTAACAAGATCATCCCGCAGGGCAGGGCGGTCCGCCCCCGATCCGGGGCGGCAGGTATCTGAGAAATGGACGGGGCGGCCGGCTTCGGCGCCGCCCGGAAGGCGGAGGCGAGCCGACTATGGAAGAACTGCTTTCGGAATATTTCCCGATCATCGTTTTTCTGGGAATCATGGTGGTGCTGTCCGCCATGCTGATCATGGCATCCATGATCATTGCCCGGCAGCGGCCCGACAGCGAGAAGCTGTCGCCTTACGAATGCGGTTTCGCACCGTTCGAGGATGCGCGCCATCCTTTCGATGTCCGGTTTTATCTGGTCGCGATTCTCTTCATCATTTTCGATCTCGAGGTGGCCTTCCTGTTTCCCTGGGCGGTGTCGCTGGGCAATATCGGCCTGTTCGGCTTCTGGTCGATGATGGTGTTCTTGGGAATTCTGACGATCGGTTTCGTTTACGAATGGCGGAAAGGGGCTCTGGAATGGGAGTAGATATGACCGCTCAGACAGGGCGCAGCGCAGCCGACGGGCTGCTGCTCGATGTCGAGGAGGAGCTGAAGGAGCGCGGCTTCTTCGTCTCCAGCGCCGATAAGCTGATCAACTGGGCGCGTACCGGCTCTCTGTGGCCGATGACCTTCGGTCTGGCCTGCTGTGCCGTGGAGATGATTCACGCCTATATGCCGCGCTACGATCTGGAACGCTTCGGCGTCGTTCCCCGCGGCAGCCCGCGCCAGTCCGATGTCATGATCGTGGCCGGCACACTGACCAACAAGATGGCCCCGGCCATGCGCAAGGTCTACGACCAGATGGCCGAACCCCGCTGGGTGATTTCCATGGGGTCCTGCGCCAATGGCGGCGGTTATTACCATTATTCCTATTCGGTGGTGCGCGGCTGTGACCGTGTGGTTCCGGTGGACATCTATGTCCCCGGCTGCCCGCCGACCGCCGAGGCGCTGCTGTACGGCATCCTGCAGTTGCAGCGCAAGATCAGGCGGACGGGAACGATTCTGCGGCGCTGACCAGGGCTGCCATGTCACTCACCGGGGTTTACTGACCTATGGAAGAAACACTGAAGGAAATTGGCGAACTGCTCGCCGCCGAACTGCCGCATGAGGTGATCGGTTACGAATTCCACTGCGGCCAGATGACCGTCAATGCCCGCGCCGACAGCATCCGCAAGGTGCTGACCTTTCTGCGGGACAATCAGAATTGCCTGTTCAAGCTGCTGATGGATGTCACCGCCGTCGACCATCCGGAACGCAGCCAGCGATTCGATGTCATCTATAATCTGCTCAGCATCCGCCACAATCTGCGCCTGCGCGTGCGCACGATGACGGACGAGGAAACGCCGGTACCTTCGGTTACCGGGGTGTTCAGCTCTGCCGGCTGGCTGGAACGCGAGGTGTGGGACATGTTCGGCATCATGTTCTCCGGCCATCCCGATCTCAGGCGCATGCTGTCCGATTACGGTTTCGAAGGGCATCCGCTACGCAAGGACTTCCCGCTGACCGGCTATGTCGAGGTCCGCTATGACGACGAGCTCAAGCGCATCGTCTACGAACCGGTCAAGCTGGTGCAGGATTTCCGGTCGTTCGATTTTCTCAGCCCCTGGGAGGGAACGGATTACGTTCTTCCCGGTGACGAAAAGGCAGAGGGTTGATCCCGATGGGCGAAGTTCAGATCAAGAATTACACGATCAATTTCGGGCCGCAGCATCCGGCGGCGCACGGTGTGCTGCGCCTGGTGATGGAACTGGACGGCGAGGTTGTCGAACGCTGCGATCCGCATATCGGGCTGCTGCATCGCGGCACCGAAAAACTGATCGAGCACAAGACCTATGTTCAGGCCGTGCCCTATTTCGACCGGCTGGATTACGTCTCGCCGATGAATCAGGAACATGCCTATTGCCTGGCGATCGAAAAGCTGGCGGGTATCGAGGTGCCGGAACGCGGTCAGTATCTCAGGGTGCTGTTCTGCGAGATCGGGCGCATTCTCAATCATCTGCTGAACGTTACCGCGCAGGCCATGGATGTGGGCGCGACCACGCCGACCCTGTGGGCCTATGAAGAACGCGAACTGCTGATGGAATTTTACGAAGGGGTTTCGGGGGCGCGCATGCATGCCGCCTATTTCCGCCCCGGCGGCGTTCATCAGGACATGCCCGAAGGCATGGATCAGCGCATCTATTCCTATTGCGACCGTCTGCTGAAGACCCTGGACGATATGGAGGGGCTGCTGACGGAAAACCGCATCTTCCTGCAGCGCAATGTCGATATCGGCGTGGTCAG
>JALXAG010000199.1 GCA_026992315.1 Sneathiellales bacterium
CCATGCTGCGCTCCAGAACGGGGGCGGGCAATCTGCGTGTGCGTGTGGGGGACAAGGTGGCGGGATGGACGGTCGCGGCGATCGACAGCCGTTCGGTGACGGTGCGCCGTGACGGGGAGCAGCGGCGCATCGTGGCCGCGAAATGAAGCATCCGCCGGAGGGACAAGAAGGATGCCATGTGCTTTCCGCTATAGTATGGTGCCGGTTAAGAACCGGGGGAAATATCATCGGGGCAATGGCGATCGGGACGATGGGATGATGAGGGGGACGGGTTTCGGGCGTAACCGGGGGCAGCGGGATCGTGGTGCGGGTATCTGGCGGTGTCTGATCGTGCCGCTTCTGCTGCTGGTGCTGACGGCCTGCACCATTGGTCAGAAGCGTGAGGTCGGGCAGGTCGCTGTCGCGGCGGGGCAGTCCGATGCCTCATCCCGGACAATGACCCCGCCAGCGGCCGTTCCGTCTTCACGGGCCGTTATGGCGCCATCCTCCTCGACAGTGGTGCGTCCGGCGAACCCATCCGCCGGCGTCGGCAAGATTGCCGAACTCTATCCGGCCAGGGGCAAGGGGGTCGATCTCTCTGCCGCCGGCGCGGAACGCACCGGTGCGGGCCGGGGCGATATCAGCCTGAATTTCGATAATTCGGATCTGCGCGAAGTGGCGCAGATCGTGTTGCGCGATCTTCTCGGCGTCAATTATGTCATCGACCCCGATGTTCAGGGGGTGCTGACGCTGCATACGGGCCGGCCGGTCAACCGGGCGGCGCTGCTGCCCATTCTGGAACAGGCCTTGGCGGCCAATGGGGCGGTGCTGGTCAAATCCGGCGCCATTTACCGGATCAGCAAGAAAGCCGCCGCTTCAGGGGCCATGCCCACCGCCGGAGCGGCGGCCGGTGGCGGTATCGGCGTGTTTCCGCTCGATTACCTCGGCGCGGCGGAAATGGCCAAGATCGTCAAGCCGCTGCTGCCGCCGGGACGGTTGCTGCAGGTGGATGCGGCCCATAATCTGCTGATTGTCGGCGGCAATGCGCGGGAGATGGAAATCGTATCCCGCACTATCGCAATCTTCGACGTCAACCAGCTTGCCGGGCAGTCCGTGCTGCTGGAAAGCCTGAAGAACGCCGATGTGACGACGCTGGTTTTCGAACTGGAAAACGTGTTCGGCGGCGGCAAGGGCGGGCCGCTTTCCGGCCTTGTGCGCTTCATTCCCATCGAGCGGATGAATGCGGTGCTGGTGATCTCGAAACAGCCGGAATATCTGCAGGAGGCCCGTAACTGGATCGCCCGGCTGGACCGTACCCGCCGCGTCGGGGAGCGGCGGCTCTATGTCTATTACGCCCAGAACGGCAAGGCCAGCACCATTGCCAAGACCCTTCAAGGGGTGTTTTCGGGCGATGACAGCCCCTTGGGACCGGTATCGGTGGACACGACCCGGCAGGCGGCCGTCAAGGATGTGCTGGAAGCCGGCAAGCGGGAGGCGCAGGTATCGTCCTCAGCCCCTCGGCCGGTGCGCATCATCGCCGACGAGGTGAACAATGCCGTTCTCACCCTGGCCACGCCACGCCAGTACCGGGCCATTGAGGAGGTGCTGAAAAAGCTCGATCTGGTGCCCCTGCAGGTGCTGATCGAGGCAACGATTGCCGAAGTGTCGCTAAAGGACGAACTGCGCTTCGGCGTGCAGTATTTTCTCAACAATGGCGGGCTCGGCAATGCCGCAAGCGGTGGTTTCGCCGCGCTGTCCACGGGATCGAGCTCTCTGTTGAATTCGACCTTTCCCGGCTTTTCCTTCGTCCTGCAGAATGCCGACGGTCAGGCGAAGTTCATTCTCGATACCCTCTCCTCGCTGACGGAACTGAACGTCATTTCCTCGCCGCATCTGATGGTGCTGGACAACCAGACGGCGCGTCTGCAGGTGGGCGATCGGGTCCCCGTCATCACCCAGCGCTCGCAATCCACCACGGTCGCCAATGCACCGGTGATCAATTCGGTCGAATATCGCGACACGGGGGTGACGCTGGATGTGACGCCGCGGGTCAATGCATCGGGTCTGGTGACGCTGGAAATCACCCAGGAGGTCAGCGATGTGGTCGCTACCACCACCTCGCAGATCGATTCCCCGACCTTCCGCCAGCGCAAGATCCTGTCCACTGTCGCGGTCAGATCCGGCGAGACCATCGTTCTCGGCGGGCTGATCCGCAAAAGCGACGACAAGGGCGATGCGGGCATTCCGGTGCTGCACCAGCTGCCTCTGATCGGCAATGTTTTCGGCGGGCGTTCCAGTACCGTCAAGCGGACGGAACTGCTGGTGATGATCACCCCGCGTGTCGTTCGTTCCCAGCGCGAGGTGCGCGATCTGACCCTGCAGCTGCGCCAGAAATTCCAGGCGGTGCTGACCCTGCAGGCGCAGGGGGTGGAAGAGCCCGGAAAGCCGCTCTATCCCTTCGAGTGATGCTTCGGTGCAATGCGGCAGTAACGTGGCTGGCTTGTCCGTGCAACTGTCCGCTGGCGGCAACGGTTGTCGGCAGCGGCACCGTCCTTCTGCCTGATATATTGAGAAATGGACGTAGTGGGGCTATTATATAACAATAACAAATAAATGAATGATGGGTTCCATGGGCAATGGTTCAATATTATTAATCGGCAGCCCGCGTTCCGGAACGACATGGCTTGCCAAAATATTTGACAGCCATCCTGATGTTATTTACCGGCATGAGCCGGATTCTTTGTCAAACGAATACAGTATTCCTTTTTTGCCGGATGGTTGCGAAGACAAGGGTGTATTAGAGAAAACACAACAGTATATCCGCCATCTTGCCGGTTGCCGGGCATTGCGGACGGTGGGCGGAACGCCGTATTTCGATAAGAATTACAGAAACGCCATTTCGAATATTGCATTCAAGGCCTGTGTCTTTGCCATCAAGGGGCTGGACAGGGGCCTGCCGATGCTGGGGCTCGATAGGATGTCCTTGCCGGCTTTTTTCGATCCGGGCCCGGGAAACACCGGCGCGGTGACCGTGATAAAAAGCGTCTCCTCCTTAGGGCGCATCGGGCTTTTTGCGGAGGCCTGTCCGGATATGCCGATGATATACATTCTCAGGCACCCCTGCGGTTATGTCGCTTCGCGTCTGCGCGGCATAAAGCTGAAGGCGATGTCGGATGCGGCTTATGAGCGGGATTTGTGCAGGCAGATGCCCGAGGCGCGGGAATTGGGCTGGAGCCTTGACGATGTCGCCGATTTCAGCCCGGCGGAAAGATTTGCCTTCAGCTGGTCCCTGCTCAATGAAAGGGCCATGAGGGTGGCTGAAGGCAATGCCCGCATCCACACGGTCTTTTATGAAGACCTATGCATGGATCCGCAGGCTGAAGCGGAAAGAATGTTCGCTTTCACGGGCCTTGAGATGAGCGAACAGAGCAGAGCCTTCATCGCCGGGAGCATGCAGGGCAAAAACGATGATCGCTATTACAGCATCCATAAGAATAGCAAGGCACAGATCGACAAGTGGAA
Source organism: Sneathiellales bacterium (assembly GCA_026992315.1). Classification (GTDB taxonomy): domain Bacteria; phylum Pseudomonadota; class Alphaproteobacteria; order Minwuiales; family Minwuiaceae; genus JALXAG01. The sequence continues at coordinate 3,502 of JALXAG010000199.1, forward strand.
GGATGAACTCTCCGCCACGGAGATAGCGCGCATCATGGCCGTGGCCGCACGCTCGCGCCCCGGGAAAATATATGCGCAGAGATCCTGAGACCGGCGCCGTTCAGGGCCTTTGGGAGCGGCACCCGGAACCGGCCACAGAGCGGTCGGATCGCAGCCTTCATTCGGTCCTCTGGAACGTTACCGGCATTTCTGCCGCGCATGCTTGCCTCCCGTCGCCAGATCGCCGGCGTGCATGGCCACGAGGCAAACAGCCAGTGAGTGCCGTGGCCGGGCTGATTACGAGGTCCGTTACCTTCTTGATCGGATCCAGAAAACGCACGATTCCTCTACGATATACAAGCCTATCTCGCCGCCATCGTACTTGCAGCATCGATCCTGTGGATTTGATCTAATCTCAAGTCTAAACTACGAGCGCAGTCTCTTTGGGGGGCAGGGAAAATCCAAGATGCCGATCAACCGGCTGCTGGAGAAACCGAGATGAGTTGGCTGTTGTACATGGACGAAAGCGGGCATGACCACAAAAACATGCCTATGGAAGTGCGTGGCGGCGTGGCCATTCATGCCAGCAAAGTATGGGGCTTTATCCAAGACTGGCATGCAACGCAGGATAAAATTTTTGGTAAAAAATTTGTCGAGCTTGGAGGTGAAATCAAGGGTAGCAAGCTGCTTGAAAAACAGCGCTTTCAATGGGCCAATCAGGAACCCCTCCTTGATGATGCGACTCGGCAAAAGGGCGTAAGGCGTTTTCTTGCTCAGAAACAGCAAAGAGTCAGTCCGAAAAGGCTTGATTTTGCTGCCTACGGCCAAGCCAGCATTTTGATGGCTAATCGTATTTTTGATTTACTGGTTAGACACGAAGCGGTTTTGTTTGCCAGCGCAATTCCACGCGGCGTAAAACCGCCTGCTGATTTTAAATATGACTATTACCTGCGCAAGGATCATGTGTTTTTGCAGGAACGGTTTTTCTATTTCCTGGAAAAAGAAAGAGAACACGGGCTGTTCGTCATCGACCAAACCGAGAAGCGGCAGGATAAGCGGTTTGTAAAACGATTGCAGGATTATTACACCAAAACCCAAACTGGCATTTCCCGCACCCAGTGGATTATTCCGTCACCTTTGTTTGTAGATTCAGAGATGTCCGTTGGCGTTCAGGCGGCGGATTTGTGTCTTTACTGCATCAACTGGGGTTTCAGGTTGCAATCTTGGGATTTCAGGGGACCTATGCGGGAAGAAATAGCGAATAGATTTGGTGGGCGGCTGGCATCACTCCAGTTCCAGGGAACTGGTTATCGTGACGGGAGTACTTTCCCAACCTACGGAATTGTTTATGTACCGGATCCGTTTACGGGAAGGAATCATGGGGAATAAAAAAGGAGGTAAAGCCCTGCGCAACCATCTACCGGGATTCGCATCCCGGAGACCGTCCACAGGCCGAACCTCCATCTTTAATATGGGGCAACTGGCCCTAACAATCAATGAAAATGCGGAAGCTACTTTCCGCTGGGCGCTTGGTATGACCCCAACTGAGCGAAAAATGTCCTAATTCAGGCTGGTGGTGATGCTGTAGGCGCCGTTGCCGCCGCAGCACTGGCGGATTCGCAGGTAATAGGTGCCCGCGGTCAGCGATACGCTGAGGGAGGGATTGTACCAGTTGCCGGAATCGTCGTCCCCGGCGATGGCGTTGCCGGCGGCATCCTCCAGAATGGCATCGATATCGGTTTCGCTGTCGGCACTGATGGTCAATGTGCCGCCGGTGGCAAGGGTCAAGCTGTAGAGATCCTCGTCACCCGCATCGCCGATGCGCCCGCTGACAGTGGCGTTCAGCGCCGCTGCTACGGCGGTGGCGGCGGTGGCGCCGGTTTCATCGGCCGGGGTCGGCGGATTGCCGCTGCCCGCCGTGATGTATACGGGAAAGTCGTCCTTGTAGGTCAGGGCCTGCCCGCGTTCGAACACATAGAGCCTGTTATTGCCAAGTGGCGCGGATTGGGTGACGGCCAGGGTGACCGACAGCTTGCCCGGGGAAATATAGGCGACATCGTCGACGCGGACCCCTTCCGGTGCCTCGACATGGGGGGTGCCCGCGGCATCGCTGAAGCCGCTGCCGTTCAGCGTCAGGGTGATGCGCTCCCCCCGCGAGAGAAAGGCGCGGCCGTCGAGCATGGCATTGCGTGCAGCGTTCAGCACATCGTTGATATCGTTCGATGTCAGCGCCGCCAGGGCCGATTTCACCGCCGGGGCCAGTTCGGCGCTTTTGGAGGCGATCAGCTTGACGAGATAGCCCTGTGCTTCCGCCGGAGAGGTGAACCACGCCCCGCCGACCCCGTCGAGGCCGACATAATAGCGGTTGCCGAGACGGCGGAATTCCTGCTTGTAGCCGACCTGCACCCCGCCGAGTTTCTCGATGATGTCGTAAAGGCGCAGATTGGCGCGGGCCCATTCGGCATCGGTGGCATTGTAATTGCCGATGCCGAGAATCTCCTGGCGGTTTTCCATCGGGTTGTACCATAACTGGATGCCGGTGCCGTCATTACCGTTGCTACGGCCCAGATGTTCGGCGGCCCGCGCATTGAAGCGGCTTATGGTTGCGTCCAATGACGACAGATAGGTGTTGCGCGCATTCTGACTGTCGGCAGCGGCACTACCGGCGATTGCCGGTGTCGTCTTCCATCCCCCGGAAACCGTCGTCGCTGCGGCGGCCAGAAATAGTGCGGCCGCGTATCTGCTTCTGATCATTGTTCCTGCCCGAATTTCCCCCAACAAAGCGGATACTAATCCATACAGGGTTGTGATCCAACCCCTATCGAACAAAGGGTTTTCAGCCTGCATCCAGACAGGGGCGCGGCACCCATATGGTCACGGGACCGCCGAAACGGCTGAGGAAAACACCGCCGGTGCAGGTGTCGGCCTCGAAGCCGAGGGCGAGCAGGCTGCCGGGGGAGACCTCGTCGACCTCGACCTTGTAGCGCCCGTCCGCCGCCTGCAGCACCGTGCCGCACCAGCGCGCCTTGGCACCGTACAGGCCGGCGGCGCTGCAGACCCGCTTGCCAAGCAGGGCATCGCCATCCGCGCGGCGCGGGGGCGTACGTGCCTGTGCGTTATGCGTTTGTGCGGCGCGGCGACGGTTCAGTTTCGCGGCCAGGGCATCGTGGCGTTGACGGGCCTGCATGGCGGCGGTGCTGGCTGGCCATCTTGCCGCGACCTGCCGATAGGCCGTCAGGGCGACATTGTCGTTGCCGGCGCTTTCCAGACGATAAGCTGCAAGCAAGGCACGTTGCGCCGCTTGCGTGTCATTGCCGTTGTCATTGGCACCGGCAGGGACAGGGACGTTGCCGCGGACGATGTAACCGTTTTGATCGCGCAGCAACTGACCGCCCAGAGGGGCGATCAGGGCCGCCAGATAGCCGGGGATTTCCCCGGCCCTGACGATCTGCGGCCCCGGCGTTGAGAGTGTGCCCTGCAATCTGCCTTCAAAACGGTAAGGGGTCTTCAGCATCTCGCCCAGCATCAGGCGCACGGCATCGGCGGCCGGGGTGGCGCGGAAATCGATGGTATAACGCCGCTGTCCGTTCTTTGCCGTATCGCCGGTTGCCGGGGGCGGTGGCGGTGCGGGCGGGCGCAGGACGATTCTTTGCCCTGGCGGGGCGGTGGTCTTCGCGGCGGCAGGAGGATGCAGCACTGGCGCAGCGATAACCCCGCCCCCCCTGAAGGGATAGGGGATCAGCCCTTCATCGTCGGATGGCAGGGCCGGTTTTGCCGGCGCGACACCGGCAGACGATGGCGACAGGGGCGTCAGGGCGGGGGGAGAAAGGCGCACGGCAACCGGCAGGCGCAGGCGTCCGGCCACCGGGTTGAAGGGGATGGCTCCGGCCATTTCCGCCGTTGCCGGCGAAGTGCCGGATGCCGGTTGCTGCGGGGGCAGCAGTTTCAGAAGCGTCTGGTGCGGTGCCGCCCCGCTGGCGGTGGCAGGGATGGTGGTGGCAGATGTGGCGGGGGCGGTGCGGGCCGGAATGGCGGCAGGAACGGATGCCTGTTTCGCTGCTTGTTTCGTTGCTGGCGGTGCGGCCGGCGGGTTTTCGACTGCCGGGGCGGTGACGGCAAGCGGCGGTGCTGCCGGGGTGGGTGCCGTGCTGTCGGTTGCTTGAATTTGTTGTGCCCCCGTGCCGGCAGGGACCGCTGCGACTTTTTTCAGCTTCTGCCCTTTGGCACGGCGTGCACGCAGGTCGCGCAGTTGCTTCCGGGTCAGGCTTTCCTCCCGCAGCAGGGTGCCGCGGTCGTAAATGGCACGGATGTAGGAGCCGTCCGGGCGCTGGATCAGGAATTCGCCATCGCGCACCCCCTGACGGTAATTGCCCCATATGGTGCTGCCATCGGCAAAGAGAATGCGGGCGGCTCCTTCCAGTTCGCCATTGCGGAATGTACCCTCGTCGCGTTCGATCGCCACGCCCTTGCGCATCCAGATCAGTACGCCCTTGCCGTGGAGCAGCCCGTTCAGGCATTTGCCGGACCATTGGATCGTCTCGTCGGGACGCGGATAGGGGTTGGAGGTCGCACAGCCGTTCTCCGGATCGCGGATGCGTTCCGCCGCCCCGGCGATGGGGGACAGGGCCAGAACCGCGCCGAGGAACAAAAACAGTCTTTTCATGCGGCTTCGCCCGAATGATCGGGATTCAGGCAATGACTATGGCTGTAATCGGCCAGGGTTTCGATGATCCGGCAGTCGCGCACGCGCCGCCCGCCGCAGCAGGCGATCATGCGTTCGAGTTCCGCCTGCAGGGACTGCAGGCGGCGGATGCGGTGCTTCACATCCTCCAGATGGGTGCGGGCGATATCATCGGCCGTATCGCAGTTGGCGTCCGGATCGGCCGTCAGCTGCAGCAGTTCGCGTATCGATTCCTGGGAAAAGCCCAGTTCGCGGGCATGGCGGATGAAAGACAGGCGCTTGAGATGCGCATCCGAATAGATCCGCTGATTGCCTTCGCTGCGCGCCGGTTCCGGCAGCAGGCCGATCTGCTCGTAATAGCGGATGGTCGGTACCTTGCAGCCGGTGGCTTTGGCAAGCTGTCCGATCAGAAAAGTCTTTGCCGTCATGATTTTTCCTTGATCCTATAGTTGCTGTAGAGTTTAGGGTTCCCGAAGGCTGGCGGCAAGCCGGTTGTATCCGGAGAGAAAAGAAGGAAGGAATCATGCGCATGATGACGGCATTTCTGCAGAAAGCGGCGGCTGTTGCCGCCGGTTCATCCGTTGCCACCCTGGCGGGCGTGGCCATGGCGCATGCCAGCCCGGGCGATTATGACGGCTATGGCATGGGGCATATGTGGGGCGGCGGCTGGGGCATGGTCTTCGGCCCGATCTTCATGATCATCGTGCTGGTGATCATCGTCGCCGCGGTGGCCCTGGTGCTGCGCTGGGTTTTTGGCGGCGCTGACGACCAGTCTGCCAGGAGCGACGACCGGGATGAGGATGCCGCCCTGAGAATCCTGCGTGAACGTTTTGCCCGCGGCGAGATCGACCGGGAAGAATTCGAAGAGCGCCGGCGCGCCCTGGAAGCCTGATCGCGCTTCCGATGCCGGGTTTTTGTCGCGCGGTTCAGGGCCTGCGTGTCAGCAGGGCATGCAGGCGTGTCCCGAAAACGGTCACTGCCAGACCGGCAATGGCCAGAAGGGAGCCTGCGATCCGTAGCGGCCCCAGCTCCTCGCCCAGCAAAAAGGCGGAAAGGGTGATGCCGAATACCGGCACCAGAATGGAAAAAGGGGCAACGGCTGTGGCGGGGTAGCGGTACAGCATCCGTCCCCAGATGCCGAAGGCGATGACGACGGACGCGATACCCGCATAGGCCAGAACCGCCACTCCCTGCCAGCCCATGCTCATAAAGGCCCGGGATTGTCCGGTTTCGACCATGGCCGAGAGGACAAGCAGGGGCAGTGGCGGAACCAGGCTCATCCAGATCATCAGGCGCAGCATATCGACGCTGCCGGCCCGCTTGATCATAATATTGCCGATCGACCAGGAAAAAGCCCCGGCAAGAAGCAGCAGGAATCCGGTGACGGTGCTGTTTTCCTTCACGGTGGCGGCGATGACGGCCATGCCGGCTATTGCCATGGCCGCGCCCGCCAGCGCTGCCCCGCCCGGGCGTTCGCGCAGCATCATTATGCCGAGAAACAGGGTGAAGACGATCTGAGTCTGCATGACCAGGCTGGAAAGCCCGGCCGGCATGCCGAGGCGCATGCCGAGAAACAGCAGCGTGAACTGAATCAGCCCGATGAACAGGCCGACGCTGAGAATATCGCGCCAGCGGATATTGCCGCGGGGGAAGAAAAATACCCAGGGGAAGGCGGCGAAGAGAAACCGCAGGGCGGAAAAGAACAGCGGCGGAAATTGCTTCAGCCCGATCTTTATGACGATGAAATTCAATCCCCAGAGAAAAACGGCAAGGAGGATGAGCAACAGGTCGCGCGGCCGGAACATGTATGGATGACCTTGTCCGTGGGGCAGGAATGAAAAGACGTGTCGGTATTTTTTACAACTCTTATGGGTGTTAATGATATCAATTTTTTTAAGTTTTTGATTTTAAAACATAAAAAAATGTTGGCACGTCAATTGCTTGGGGAGCGGATAACATGTTAATGGAGGTTGTCGATGCGCAAGATCATGGTTTCTCTTCTCGGCGGTGCCGTTGCCGGATTCCTTTCCTTCAGTGCCGGTGCAACGGTATTGCTGGATGATTTCAACCGTGCCAACAGCACCAATATGGGGCCGAACTGGACGGAGCAGGCCGGTGATTTCCGGATTATCGGTAACCAGGCAAGCGGTGATTATCTGTCGCTGATGACGTATAACGGTACCACTTCGGGCACGGAAGCGCGCGTCGACGTCTCCCTGAACCCCTCGGGCAGTTCCATCCAATATGCCGCGCTCGTCCTCGGCTATGCCGATCTGAACACCAACCTGTTCATCAAGGTGCAGAGCCAGTCAAATGGCGCGACATTCTTCAACACTGCGGCCTTCTATTACGGCAATAACGGGTCTGGGCATTTTTTCTTTTTGAGCGACACCTTCACTACCGCCCGTATCACGGCATATCTGACCGGCACGACGGCAACCCTTGAAATCGACAGCAATTTCGACAGCATCGCCGATCAGGTCTACACTTATGATTATTCTGCCGCCCAAATTGCCGCGCTCGGCACCGGCGTCGGTCTGGGCGGATATGGCAATGCCTTCATGGATAATTTTGCTGCTGACACCGGTAGCGGCGGCCCGCAGAATGTGCCGGAACCGGTTTCAGCGTTGCTTTTCGGCGCAGGCCTGCTGGGGCTTGGCGGGCTTTTCCGCCGCCGCCGCAAATCCTGATCCGCGGTCGATCTGTAACGGAACAGGGCGCCTCGCCGCAGGCGCCCTTTTTCGTGTCCGCTTGCCGTATGTCCGGGGGGTGATGGAATCAGGAGCGGGAAGAATCCTCACTTTCAGGGGCGGGTGCGGGATCGCCGGAGGTGCGGAACGGTCGTTTCTCCGGCTTTGGGTTGGCATAAAGCGGTTCCCTCTCCCGGCCGGATGCCTCTGCCCTGTATTGTGGTGGAACCGCCGGGCGGTTCGCCCCCTTGCAGGGCGAGGCGAGGGAGCGCTTTTTTGCGGGGCTGCATAGTCTGCGCCAGGCGAACATGATCCCTTCACATATCATTGTATGATAACGGTAATTATTCTCAAAAATACCGGGTGATGGGCGCCCGGACAATGAAAACGGGCTTTTGCACACGCGGGGATGATTGCTCCGTCTTTGTTGCGATGTGCCAGGCAGGGCAGGGAGATGTTGCAGAAAGGGGCCATAAAAAAGGGGCGCCGGCATGACAGCCGACGCCCCTTGCCTGGCGGTTTCGCCCGATATTCAGGCCGCCTTGATCTGGGCAAGAAAGCCTTCGACGGCTTGCTTGAGCTGCCCGGCCTGCGCCTTAAGCCGGCTTGCCGCTTCTTCGACCTGGCTGGCGGATTCCCCGCTTGAGCGGCTGGCATCCTGCAGACTTTCCATGGTTTTTGAGGCCGCGCTCATCCCCGTTGCCACCTGCTGAACATTGCGGGTGATTTCATTGGTTGCGGCGCTTTGTTCCTCGACGGCGCTGGAAATCGAGGTGGTGATTTCATTGACTTCGCCAATGATCTGGTCGATTTCCTGAATGGCCGTGACTACATTGCCGGTTGCCCCCTGCATGGCCATGATCTGGGCGGTGATGTCCTCCGTCGCCTTGGCGGTCTGGGTCGCGAGGTTCTTGACCTCGCTGGCAACGACGGCGAAACCCTTGCCTGCCTCGCCGGCGCGGGCTGCCTCGATGGTGGCGTTCAGTGCCAACAGATTGGTCTGGCTGGCGATATCGGAGATAAGCTGCACCACTTCGCCGATCTTGTTGGCGGCATCCGACAGACCGGTGACCGTCTGATTGGTTTCCTGGGCCTTGGCAGCCGCCGCCTGCGCCACGGCGGCCGAGCGGCCGACCTGGGAGCTGATCTCAGCAATCGAGGATGCCAGCTCTTCGGCCGAGGCCGCGACGGTCTGGGCATTGTGCTGCGCATCGGCCATGGCTTCGCCCGCTTCTGTCGCCTGATCGGTGGCCTGGCGGGAGGTGTTGCTCATATCATGGGCGGTTGCCTGCATTTCCTCGGCCGAATGATCGACATCGGAAACGACGCTCAGCACGTTCGCTTCGAAACTTTGCGCCAGCGACATCATTTCACGATGGCGGGCCTGCCGGGTTTCTTCTTCGATGGCGCGCTGCTTGGCAATGCGTTCTTCTTCCAGGATACGGTCCTTTTCCTGCGCTTCCTGGCGGGCGCGCAGGGCTTCCTCTTCCTTGAGGCGGTTTTCCTCGGCCAGGCGTTCCATTTCGCCGGCCTTTTCGTGGAAGACTTTCAGGGCGCGCGCCAGATCGCCGATTTCGTCCTTGCGGTCGGTATCGCGGATGACGATATCGCGCTCGCCTTCTGCCAGGCGGCTCAGATTGGCGGTGGTTCGCCCCAACGGTCCGGTGATGCCGCGGGCAATGACAATGGCGACACCGGCAGCAACCAGTACCAGCAGCAAGATGATGCCGCCGATAATCGTGGCATCGCGCATGAAGATGGCGTCGACGTCATCCAGATAGATACCGGAGCCGATAATCCATTGCCATGGCGCGAAGCCCTTGACATAGGAAAGCTTCGGCACCGGCTTGTCGAAGCCGGGCTTGGGCCACAGATAATCGACGAAACCGGCCCCCTGTTTTTCGACAATGCCGACAAAAGCCGGGAACAGAAGCTTGCCGTTCTTATCCTTCAGCCCGGAAACATCCTTGCCCACCAGCTTTTTGGCAATGGGATGCATCAGCACTGCGGGCGTATGATCGTTGATCCAGAAATATTCCTTGCCGTCATAGCGCAGGGCTTCAACGGCGGCGAGGGCCTGCTTCTTGGCCTCATCCTCGCTCAGCTCTCCGGCCTTGAAGCGATCGTAATAGCTGTTGACCAGGGAATGGGCGATTTCAACCACATTTCTGGTTTTGTTTTTACGGTCTTCGAGCATGCTGCTGTAAAGGGTCGACAGACTGACCGCGCCGACCGCAACCAGCGCCACGGCGAAGATGCCGACCATGAGCACCAGTTTTCCGGAGATCCCTCGAAAAAACGTCATTGTAACCTCGGAGCAATGAAATTTGATTGCCACGAGGCTGTCACAATGTCGCTAAGAAAAGGTAAATACGATGAATTGTCTAAAGAGATATGCCAAGTATATAAATAATTCTTGATGGTTAACAATTGAGAGTTTGATTATACCTTCGGACGTAAGACAAGGGTTTTCTGCTGAAGATGCAGCTAATAATTTGTACGCATATGGTATTATTTTTGCCGCCGGCTTTTCTTGCGGCGTGATTTTTTCGGTCCCCGGGCGGGTTGCGGCCGCGCCTTCGGGTCGTGACCGATGGCCAGATCGGCTTGTTCCAGCCGGCGTATTTCATCGCGCAGACGGGCCGCTTCCTCGAATTCGAGGTTTTCGGCTGCCTGCATCATGCGTTTTTCCAGCGCGGCGATATGGGTGGCGAGATTGTCGCCGATCAGCTCGATCACCTCGCCGTCGCCGGTCTCGACAGTGAAGTGGTCGGCTTCGTAAACTGACTGGAGCACATCGCCGATCTTCTTGGAAATCGATTCAGGCGTGATGCCGTGACGGCGGTTGTATTCCAGTTGCTTGCGCCGCCTGCGTTCGGTTTCTTCGAGCGCCCGCTTCAGGCTGCCGGTTATCTTG
>JALXAG010000200.1 GCA_026992315.1 Sneathiellales bacterium
TTTGCGGCAATTGCGCCGCCACGGGAAAACGCATCGGATCGGACGATGCCAGTATCCGCCCGTCTGCCAGGGAAACGATCACTTCCTGAACGTTCAGCCCTTGATATAGCTGGCGTGAACGGCTCAGCGCATCGAAGGTTTCCCAGACATCCCGGCGGATGACATGGGGCAGAACCGATGTCGCCACCCCATCGAGATAGGCACTGGTCAGTTGATGCAGGCTTTTCTCCTGGTTCTCGGTCAGCCGCGCCATGACCACCTGGGAAATGATCACCGCAACGCAGACGGTAAGCGCCGCCACGATCACAGGCGCCTTCACACGCAGGGGCGTGCTTTTCCACAACTGCCTCATACCTGATCCCGCACGGTATCGACCAGCCGGGCAATACCGTCGAAAAGCTCGCTCCTGCCGGGGGCAAAGCCATCCAGACGCAAACTGGCCAGAATTTCCCGGCCCAGCGGGTCGTCGTTCATCGTGAACAGGGCCTTTTTCAGATCGGCGATCACGGGATCCCGTGCCAGTTCCCGCCGGCAGGCAACGGGCGGGAATCCGAACCAGCGCGATTTTCTGATCACCCGGGTTCTGGCGGTCAGTTTGGGGTCGATATCGCGCATGACATCCCAGACATAACCGTCGACGCTGCCGCTATAGGCCAGGCCGGAGGCCACTGCCCTGATGACATTACGATGCCCGTAGGTATAGAAATAGCGGGAGAAAAAGCTTTCCGGCCGCTCCCCCATCCGCGCGAGCAGCGCCCGCGTCACCAGAAAACCGGAATTGCTGTCAGGGTCCGAAAAGGCATGGATATCGCCGCGCAGATCGGCAATGGAACGCGCCTGTTTCTTGTGATTGACAATCAGATAGGACTGATAAAGGGGCTTGCCGTTATAAACCGGCAGGGAAACCAGGGACAGCCGGCTTTCGTAGCGCACGAAGGGATAGCCGCAGATCCAGGCCGCATCCAGCCGGCCGGATAGCAGCATCGATGTGATTTCCTGATAGGTGCGCTTCTTCACCAGCACCACGGGCCGGCGCATGCGTTCCTGCAGATAACGCTTCAGGCTTTTGAGAAGCTGCACATCGGAATCGAGGAAAACCGGCGTCAGGCCGAAAGTAAAGCCTGCACCGCGCGCCTGCCCCCATCCGGGCAGCGGCGCAAGCATGGGGATGCCCATCCCCGCCGCTGCCGTCAGAAAGCGTCGGCGCGTCATCGCGCCAGCCTGCCCGTCTCCCTTGCTCATCGTTCTTCCGTGGTGTTTCTTGTGAACCCATCGAAAGCATGATGCCTCAAAAGGGGCGGAGCGGCAAATCGGGAAGGCTATGTCAGCGCTTCGATATCGCCGGCCTCCTGCGCCGCCCTGAAATCGGCGGCAAAGGCATCGAGGCGTCCTTCGGCAATGGCGGCGCGCAATCCGGCCATCAGGTCCTGAAAATACTGCAGATTATGCCAGGTCATCAGCACCGCGCCGAGAATTTCACGGGCCTTGACCAGATGATGCAGATAGGCGCGGCTGTAGTGACGGCAGGCAGGGCAGGAACAGCCCTCATCCAGCGGGCGCGGATCGTCCTTGTGGCGGGTATTGCGGATATTGACCGCCCCGCGCCGGGTAAAAGCCTGTCCCGTGCGCCCCGAGCGGGTCGGCAGCACGCAGTCGAACATGTCGATCCCCCGGCAGACGGCCCCGACGATATCGTCCGGCTTGCCCACCCCCATCAGATAGCGGGGGCGGTCGTGCGGCAGATGCGGCACCGTCATCTCCAGGGTCTCGAACATCAGCGCCTGCCCCTCGCCGACCGCCAGCCCGCCAACGGCATAACCATCGAAGCCGATATCCTTCAGTGCTTCCGCCGATTCACGGCGCAGATCGGGATAGACGCTGCCCTGCACGATTCCGAACAGCCCGTAACCGTCGCGGCGGATGAAAGCATCCTTGCTGCGCCGCGCCCAGCGCATCGACAAGGCCATGGAGGATGCCGCCGTCTCCTCGCTGGCCGGATAGGGGGTGCATTCATCCAGCACCATGGTGATCGTGGCATCCAGCAGATGCTGGATCTCCATCGACCGTTCCGGGGTCAGATCGTAATAGGCGCCGTCCAGATGCGAACGAAAGCGCACCCCCTCTTCGCTCAGCTTGCGCAGCCCGGCAAGCGACATCACCTGATAACCGCCCGAATCGGTCAGAATCGGCCCGGGCCAGTTCATGAACTTATGCAGCCCGCCCAGCCGCGCCACCCGCTCTGCCCCCGGGCGCAGCATCAGGTGATAGGTGTTGCCAAGAATGATTTCCGCCCCCGTCGAGGCCACCTGTTCGGGCAACATGCCCTTGACGGTGCCGGCCGTACCGACGGGCATGAAGACCGGCGTGTGAATATCGCCATGAGCCGTTTTCAGAACACCCGTGCGCGCGGCGCCATCGGTGGCGTTGACGGTAAAGGAAAAGCTGTTGGTCATTTCCGCTCCGGAAACAAGAGGCAGCAATCGCCATAGGAATAAAAGCGGTATCCGGCCGCAATCGCATGGGCATAGGCGGATTTCATCCGCTCCAGCCCCGAAAAGGCCGATACCAGCATGAACAGGGTCGAACGCGGCAGGTGAAAATTGCTCAGCAGCAGATCCACCGCCCGGAACCGGTAACCCGGCGTGATGAAGATATCGGTCTCCCCCGTAAAGGGTTCGATGGTGCCATCCGCCGCCGCGGCGCTCTCCAGCAGGCGCAGGCTGGTGGTTCCCACCGCGACGATGCGTCCGCCGCGGGCCCGGCACTCGTTGATGCGCGTTGCCGTTGCGGCATCGATCCGCCCCCATTCGCTATGCATGCGGTGCTGGTCCGTATCCTCCACCTTCACCGGCAGGAAGGTTCCCGCCCCCACATGCAGGGTCAGGCGGCAATGTCCGATACCGGCCGCCTCCAGCGCCGCCAGCAAGCGCGGCGTATAATGCAGCCCGGCCGTCGGCGCCGCCACCGCACCCGGCTCGGCGGCAAAAACGGTCTGGTAATCGCGTTCGTCGGTTTCGTCTATCGGCCGCTTGCTGGCGATATAGGGGGGCAGCGGCACAACCCCGCAGCGATCCAGCGCCGCCAGCAGGTCATCGCCGCTACGATCAAAGGCCAGCACCACTTCGCCGCCATCGCGCCCCTCGACCGTGGCGGAAAAATCCTCGGCAAAACCAAGGGTATCGCCCGGACGCAAGCGCCGTGCCGGTCTGGCAAAAGCAGCCCAGCGCCCTGCATCCAGGCGTTTATGCAGGGTCACCTCCACCTTGGCCTGACCGCGGCGGGCAAACAGGCGGGCGGGAATGACCCTGGTATCGTTGAATACCATCAGATCCCCGGCCCGCAGCAGCGCCGGCAGATCGCCCATGACACGATCCTCGCTTCCCTCGGGGCGAATGACCAGCAGACGCGCGGCATCGCGCGGCTCCACAGGGCGAACCGCAATGTTTTCTTCAGGCAGATCGAAATCGAACTGGGCGACGTCCAAGGTACCGTTCCAAAGCTGATGGCTGGAAAGGGCCCGGTTTTAGCCCCCGGCGCGTACCTTTTCAATGCGTTTGAGCAATTTATCCCGCAAGGCAGGGGAAACGAAGGCCTCGACCTCGCCGCCCAGCATGGCAATTTCCTTGACCAGACGCGAGGAAATGAACTGATGGTTGTCGGAGGCCATGAGAAAGACCGTCTCGATATCGGGATTGAGGCGGGAATTCATGCCCACCATCTGAAATTCGTATTCGAAATCGGAAACGGCGCGCAGCCCGCGGATGATGACCGAGGCATTGATCTCCATCGCATAATGCATCAGCAGGCTCTCGAAAGGGCGCACTTCGATATTCTCGCCATGGAGGCGGGCGACCTCGTCCTCGACCATTGCCACCCGCTCCTCGACGGTGAACAACGGCCCCTTGCCGGCATTGACGGCCACGCCGATCACCAGCTTGTCGACAATCCCCGCCGCCCGTTTGATGATATCGTAATGGCCCTTGTGAATGGGATCGAAAGTCCCCGGATACAGGCCTATGCGCTCCATCCCCATCTTTATCCCCCGTCGCTGTTGGGCCGCTCAGTCATCCGCCGGACCGTTTTCCGCATCGCCGGCGGATGCCAAAGCTTCCCCTTGCACCGCATCGCCGCCGGCTTCTTCTGCGCCACCGTCGTTTTCATCGTCACCGGCTTCATCGTCATCCGTGCCGGCAATATCGGCAAGGCGGGTGACGGAGACCACGCGCTCGCCCTCGCCGACCCTGAACAGGGTAACCCCCTGGGTATGGCGTCCGGCAATGCGGATATCGAAAACGGGGCAACGGATCAGCTTGCCGCCATCGGTCACCAGCATGATCTGATCGCTGTCCTCCACCGGACCGGACCAGATAACGGCGCCGTTGCGCGCCGAGGTGGCGATATTGATGATCCCCTGCCCGCCGCGCCGGGTCAGACGGTATTCATAGGCAGAGCTGCGCTTGCCATAGCCGCGTTCGGTGATCGAGAGCACGAATTGCTCCGCCGCCGCCAGTTCCGCGAAACGTTCGGGGCTCAGATTCGTCGTTTCCCCTTCTTCCGCCGTGCCGGAATGGGCATCGCCCTCTTCGCCGGCATGACGGCGCAGGGCGGCGGCCTGACGCAGATAGGCGCGCATCTCCGCCGGATCGGCATCGACATGGCGCAGAACCGACATGGCGATCACCTCATCGCCTTCGGCCAGGCGGATGCCGCGCACTCCGGTCGAATCGCGCCCCTTGAACAGGCGCACGTCATCGGCACGGAAACGGATGCACTTGCCCCCGCGCGCCGAAAGCAGAATGTCGTCATCCTCGGTACAGATACGCACGGCAACGATGAATTCATCGGCATCGTCCAGACGCATGGCGATCTTGCCGTTCGATTTCACATTGGTGAAGTCGCTCAGCCTGTTGCGGCGCACGCCGCCGCGGTTGGTGGCGAACATGATCTGCAGATCGTCCCAGCTTTCCTCGTCTTCCGGCAGGGGCATCAGATTCTGGATCACTTCGCCTTCGGCCAGCGGCAGCAGATTCTGCATCGGCTTGCCACGCGCCTGCGGCGCCGCCAGCGGCAGGCGGTAGGCCTTCAGCTTGTACACCCGCCCGAGATTGGAGAAGAACAGCAGCGGCTGATGGGTATTGACCACGAAGACACGGGCAACGAAATCCTCGTCCCGGGTGGACATGCCCGAGCGCCCCTTGCCGCCGCGCCGCTGCGGGCGATAGGTATCCAGGGGCACGCGCTTGATATAACCGCCATGGGATACGGTGACGACCATGTCCTCGCGCTTGATCAGGGCCTCTTCGTCCTGTTCGAATTCGGCATCCTCGATCGTGGTGCGCCGGGGGGTTGCAAAGCGGGCACGGATGTCGAGCAGTTCCTCCTTGAGGATCGACATCAGCCGCACACGGTCCTTCAGAATATCGAGGTAATCGACAATGCTGGCGCGCAGGGTTTCCAGCTCGTCCGAAATCTCCTCCTGCCCCAGGGCGGTCAGACGGTTCAGGCGCAGATCGAGAATGGCGCGGGCCTGTGCTTCCGACAGGCGATAGGCGCCATCGACCACCTTGTGGCCCGGATCGTCGATCAGGCGGATCAGCGCTTCGACATCCCGCGCCGGCCAGGCGCGATCCATCAGCTGACGCCGGGCTTCCTGCGGATTGGCAGCGCCCCGGATCAGGGCGATCACCTCATCGATATTGGCAACCGCGATCGCCATGCCGACCAGCACATGGGCACGATCCCGTGCCTTGCCCAGCAGATACCGGGTCCGCCGGCTGATGACTTCTTCGCGGAAATGGACGAAGGCCTCGACCATATCGCGCAGGGTCATGGTCTGCGGGCGCCCGCCGTTGAGCGCCAGCATGTTGGCGCCGAAGGAAGTCTGAAGCTGGGTGTAGCGGTAAAGCTGGTTCAGCACCACTTCCGCCACTGCATCGCGCTTGATTTCGATGACCACGCGCACGCCGTCCCGGTCGCTTTCATCGCGCAGATCGGAAATGCCCTCGATACGCTTGGCCCGTACCGCCTCGGCAATGCGTTCCAGCAGAACCGACTTGTTCACCTGATAGGGTATCTCGGTAACGATGATCGCTTCGCGATCCTTGCGCACCTCTTCGATATGGGCCTTGGCCCGCATGACGATCGAACCGCGCCCGGTCAGATAGGCGCTGCGGATGCCGGAGCGGCCCAGAATGGTGCCCCCCGTCGGAAAATCGGGCCCCGGAACGATTTCGAGCATTGCCTCGTCGTCGATTTCCGGATCGTCGACATAGGCGCAGCAGGCATCGATCACTTCACCCAGATTGTGCGGCGGAATGTTCGTTGCCATGCCGACGGCAATACCGCCGGCACCGTTGACGAGGAGATTCGGAAACTGCGCCGGCAGGACCACCGGTTCTTCGAGGGTGCTGTCGTAATTGGGCTGGAAATCGACCGTGTCCTTGTCGATATCGGCCAGCAGCGCTTCCGCCGCCGGGGCCATGCGGATTTCGGTATAGCGCATCGCCGCGGCCGGGTCGCCGTCCATGGAACCGAAATTGCCCTGACCGTCCAGCAGAGGCAGGCGCAGCGAAAAATCCTGCGCCATGCGCACCATGGCATCGTAAATCGCCTGATCGCCATGGGGATGATACTTACCCATGACATCGCCGACCACGCGCGCCGATTTGCGATACGGCTTGTCGGAGGCATAGCCGTTCTCGTTCATCGAATAGAGAATGCGCCGGTGCACCGGCTTCAGCCCGTCGCGGACATCGGGCAGGGCGCGGGAGACGATCACGCTCATCGCGTAATCGAGATAGGCCTTCTCCATCTCCGTTTCGATGGCGATGGTATTCGTTTCCGGATGGCTGGCGGACGGGGTGGAGAGTTCAGACAATTTCCTGGCCCTGGGGGTTGCTGTTCATTATGCCGGTTTCTTGTTATGCCGTTGGCACGCATGCTCATGAACGAGTTACGGCCAACGCCCGGCCCGCCCGAATGACAGCGGCGCGGACCGTGGGCGGACTATACAGTCTGGAACCGGCAGCGGCAAGATATTGCGGCGCAACAGATACGGAAGGCGAAAGGGGAAAACGGCGGACATGACCTGCGATGTGCAAACCATCATCATCGGTGCCGGCGTCATCGGCCTGAGTATTGCCCGGGAACTGGCCATGGCGGGGCATGAAGTCGTGATCCTCGAAGCCGCATCCCGTTATGGCGAGGGGATATCCTCCCGCTCATCGGAGGTGATCCATGCCGGACTGTATTATCCGCCCGGCAGCCTCAAGGCCCGGCTTTGCCTTCGCGGGCGGAAAATGCTCTATGCCTATTGCAGGGAGCGGGGCATCGATCACCGGCGCACCGGCAAGCTGGTCACGGCCACCGCGGCCGATCAGATTCCCCGCCTGCGGGCCATCGCCGGACGGGCGACGGAAAACGGCGTCGAAGAGCTGACCCTGCTCGATGCGCGCCAGGCCCGGAACATGGAGCCGGCACTGCATTGCCATGGCGCACTGCATGTGCCCGTGACCGGCATCGTCGACAGCCACGGGCTGATGACCGCCCTGCTCGGCGATGCCGAAAATCACGGCGCCGTGCTCTCCTGCGCCAGCCGGGTGCTGTCCCTCTCTCCGGTCACCGGCGGCATCCGCCTTGACATCCGCGACAAGGGCAGCGACATGCATCTGACAGCCCGCAATGTCGTCATCGCCGCCGGGCTCGAAGCGCCGGCCCTGACCGCCGGCCTGTGTGCCGCCGGCGGAGGAGGACGGCAGATTCCACGCGCCCGTTACGCCAAGGGCAATTATTTCGCCTATATGGGCCAGATACCGTTCGGACGGCTGATATATCCCCTGCCCGAGCCCGGCGGTCTGGGCATCCACCTGACGCTGGATCTCGGCGGACAGGCCCGCTTCGGCCCCGATGTGCAGTGGATAAGCACCCCTGATTATGCGGTCGATGAAAGCCGCCGCGCAGCATTCCTGCGCGCCATCCGCGCCTATTGGCCCGATATCGATGAATCGCGCCTGCAGCCCGCCTATGCCGGCATCCGGCCGAAAATCGTGCCCGAAGGGGCCGAAGCAGCGGACTTCGCCGTCTGGGGACCGCAAGAGCTGGGCATAGCGGGCGCGGTGGCCCTGCTCGGCATCGAAAGTCCGGGGCTGACGGCCAGCCTGGCCATTGCCGGCCATGTCCGGAAAACGATGATGCGGCGGGGGCACTGAACGACGACTGCGCCGCGGGGTTCATCCCTCCCTGCGTTCGCGCAGCAGATTGCGCATCAGGGTCATCAGCTTGGCGGCATCGACAGGCTTGTAGAGAAGCTGGCAGCGGGCGGCATGGGCACGGGTCAGATTGTCTTCCGCCGTATCGCCGGTGATGATGATCGCCGGGATATCGCGCCCGAAATAGCCGCGCACGGCTTCCACCGACTGAAAACCGTCGAGCGCGCCATGCAGGCGATAATCGACAATCAGCAGATCGGGATCGAAAACCGTGCCGTCGCCGCCGCCCTGCCCCTGCTGCCATTCCTCAAGCGAGGATACCGGATACGCCGCCACGCCCCACATCTTCAGCAGCAGGATCGTCGCCTTGCGCACCATCGGGTCATCCTCGATCAGCAGAACCTTGATGCCGGCAAGGTCGGCCGCCGCCGGGCGCGGCTGCGTTTCCGCCGCCTGCAGCTGCGCACCGCCCTCACCCAACGGAACCGTGACCGAAAACACCGTTCCCCTGCCGGGCCAGGAACGCACGCCGATCCTGTGCCCCAGCAGACGGGCCAGCCGTTCGGCGACCGCCAGTCCCAGCCCCAGCCCGTGATCGCGCTGACGGGCGGGATTGCCCAATTGCTGATAAGCCTCGAAGATATCGTCCAGCCGCTCGGCCGGGATACCTTTTCCCGTATCCCACACTTCAATACGGATGGCACCCGGCAGGTGACGACAACCGACAAGAATTCTGCCGCTGCCGGCATGGGCAATGGCATTGGAAATGAAGTTGCCGACAATGCGCGACAACAATCCCGGATCAGAACGGATCACGGCCGATGAACGCACAACGGTCAGGGGCAGCCCTGCCTCGACGGCCTGCATGCGGTAATCGTTGGCCAGCCGGCGCAGCATGTTGCCGATGTGAAAATCGGCAATCTCGGGCGTGACCACCCCGGCATCGAGCTTGGAAATATCCAGAAGCTTGTTCAGCATATCGCGCATGACGCCAAGCGCGTTCTGCATATCGTTCAGAATGTCCTGTGCGGCATCGTCCCGGACGTGATCGGCCAACGCGCCGGTCAGCAGGTCCAGCGCATGCAGGGGCTGGCGCAGGTCGTGACTGACGGCGGCCAGAAAGCGGGTTTTTCCCTGACTGGCTTCATCGGCCTCGCGCCGGGCTTCCTCCAGCGCCGCTTCGGTGCGCTTCCATGCCGTCGTGTCGAGCACCGTCAGCACATAGGCGTCCTGTCCGTCCTCGTCGCTGATCCGGGCCCATTCCGCCGCCACCGACATCCCGGCGGGCACCAGCAGATCGCGGGCACGGATGCGGGGCATGCGCCGCACCGCGGCGGGCGAGAAACTCTCTTCCAGAACCGGACGGGCCGCGTCATTCACCAGCACGGCCAGAGACGAGCCGACCATTGCCTTCTGATCGATGGCGAAGATGCTGGCGGCACTGGGATTGATGGAACGGATAATCCCGTTTGCATCGACGACGATCAGTCCCGCGCTGCTTTGCCGGGCGAAACTGTCGAAACGTTCCGGCGGGCGTTTCGGGGCATCGTCGTCGCCCGCGCCCCTGCGGCGACAGAAATAATGGCCGAATGCATACCCCGCGCCAAATGCCAGCGCGGTCAGTCCAACCAGCAATGCGGCAGTCTCAGCCATGCCTCTCCCGGCGCCATTCCTGTCAAGGGATATGTGAAAAGCAGTATATGATAATGGCCGCAGGCACAATCCTTGCGCAGACGATGAGGCGCGAACAAGCGGCCGGAACCGGACAAAGGCCGCGAAGCGGCCGTCAATTGCCGCCGGCAAGCTCTCTCGAACGGGCGGCGGCGGCGGCAACCGCCCTTTTCATCAATGCAGCCAGACCGTCGGGCGCCATCAGCACCTCCAGCGCCGCCGCCGTGGTTCCGCCGGGGCTGGTCACGTTCCGGCGCAGCGTTGCCGCATCCTCATCGGAACGCCAGGCCAGTTCCCCGGCACCGCAAACGGTGGTGCGGGCCAGAAGGGCGGCGAGATCCTCCGGCAGGCCGGCATCCACCGCTGCTTCCGTCAGCGCCTCGATCATCAGAAACACATAAGCGGGGCCACTGCCGGAAACCGCCGTCACCGCATCCATGAGATTCTCGTCTCCGATCCAGGCCACCCGTCCCGATACCCGCATCAGGGCTTCGCACTGACTGCGCAGGGACGGCGGGACCGAGGGTCCGGCAAACAGAACGATCATGCCGCGGCCGATCGCCGCGGGCGTATTCGGCATGGCCCTGACAACATGAATGCCGCTGCCGAAATAGCCGGCCAGGGTATCGGCACGTATGCCAGCCGCAATCGACAGGACGCAGCCGCCGTCAGCCATCAGCGGCGGCAGGGGGGGCAGAGCTTCGGCAATGATCTGGGGCTTCACGGCGATGACTGCCAGATCGGCCCGCCAGTCTTTTCCCCTGGCCGCCGCGGCATCCCGGGCGGAGGCCACGGCAATGATTCCCTGCCCGGCAAGCTGTGCCCTGACATCGGCGGAGGGTTCGATCACCAGCAGATCCTCAGCCGCGAGGATGCCGCCTTTAAGCCACCCCTCCAGCATGGCCCGGCCCATCTTGCCGCAGCCCAGCAACAATACCCGTTGGCGCTGTGGTGAATCCGTCATGCGTCCCTCCCCGCCCCGGCGATCTTTTCAAGCCGGGGCCGCCACCTGCGAAAGGATCAGGCCATTCCGGCCGTTTCCAGCATCGCCAGTTCGACCGCCTCATCCGGCGTCTTTCCGCCCCAGAGAACATATTGCAGGGCCGGAAAGTAACGTTCGTTCTCGGCAACGGCGGTGTTCAGCAGATCCTCGAGCTGTTCTGCGCAAACCCCCGGCGTGCCCCGCAGCAACAGGGTATGACGGAACATCAGCACCCCATCGTCCTTCCACAGGTTGTAATGGCCGAAGGGCAGGGAATCGTTGATCCGCGACAGCAGGGTAAACAGCTCCCCGCGCCGGGCACCGGGAATCTTCACGTCATACGCGCAGGAAAACTGCAGTGCCTGGATGTCGTCCCGCCAGAGAAACCACAGATGATAATCGCACCAGCCGCCGGAAAGACCGGCGGTCAGCTCCTCTTCCGACACCCGCTCGAACGGCCATTCGTTATCAATGGCGTATTGTTCGATGATATCCAGCGGGTTGGCCGGTCTGGTTTCGATATTCTCAATCAGTTCTCGCATTGCGTTTACCTTGTTACCGGCAGCTTCCGCCGGCCGTGGTCACAACCGGCGGCGGCCCGCCGACAGCGCAGCTTCCGGGGCTGCTTTTTCGGCATGAGGCATAGCCACTACATATCGCGCCACAGCCCCATCAAACTACTATATACAGAAAGTCAATAAAAGGGCAGAGCGGATTATCCTTGCTTGCCTTCGGTGGTTCCGGCGTTTCGCTTGCGCGTCGCCGTCCTGCGTGATGAGGCTTTCGCCTTGGCCGGGGTGGCGCGGCGGGTTTTTCTGAGGGCAGCGATTTCCTCCTCCAGGGTCTCCAGCCTTTGTGCGAGACGGATATTTTCCTCGCGCGCTGCCGCGGCCATGTCGCGCACGACTTCGAATTCCTCGCGGCTGACCAGATCCATATCGCCCAGAAGGCGCTGAAGATGGGCCTTCAGCATTTCTTCCATTTCCTTCTTGGCCCCCTGAAACGTGCCGAGCGCCCCAGTCGCCAGACGGGCGAAGTCATCGAGAATGCGGTTTTCGCTTTGCATGGTATGCACGCCTTACAGCAGATTTTCCGCCGCTGTCATCCCACCCGCCGGCCACTGGCGGTACAGCGGAAAACGGGCAATTGTCACGGCGGCGGCAGGAATTCCAACGATCCAAGCGCAATATGGGGCGGGAGCGCCCTGAATGCAAGCCTGCAATCCCGCTCTTGCCTGCAGCGGCAGAAAACCGCATAAATACGGCGGCCACGGAAGAAACGTAACGCACGATCAAAAGCTGAGGAGTCCGTTCCATGCCCCCCTTCCTTGCGGCCATACCCTTTCCCGCCATCGATCCCGTCATCTTCTCCATCGGGCCGCTGGCCATCCGCTGGTATGCATTGTCCTATATCCTGGGCATCGTCCTCGGCTGGCGGCTGCTGATGCGCATGGCCGACGATCCGGGCGCGGTTCTGGACCGCAAACAGGCCGACGATCTGGTCGTCTGGGTAACGCTGGGCGTCATCCTCGGCGGGCGCATCGGTTATATCCTGTTCTATAATTTCGATTATTTCATCGCCAATCCGGGGGCCATGCTGCGGGTGTGGGAAGGCGGCATGTCGTTTCATGGCGGCCTGCTCGGCGTTATCGCCGCGATCGTTCTGTTCGCCCGCAGCCGCAAGGTCGCCTGGCTCGGCATTCTCGACATGGTGGCGGTGGTCACCCCGCTGGGGCTGCTGTTCGGGCGCATCGCCAATTTCATCAATGGCGAATTGTTCGGCCGCCCGACGGATGTGCCCTGGGCGGTGATCTTCCCGCGCGGCGGCGACCTGCCCCGCCACCCCAGCCAGCTATACGAGGCCGCCCTCGAAGGGCTGGTGCTGTTCATCGTCCTCTATCTGGTGAAGCAGAAATACGGTTTTCTCAGGCGCGGTTTGACCAGCGGCGTCTTTCTCACCGGCTATGCGCTGGCGCGCAGCTTCGTCGAACTGTTCCGCCAGCCCGATCCGCAGATCGGCTTTCTCTTCGGCGGCGCGACCATGGGGCAGTTGCTGTCGCTGCCGATGCTGCTGCTGGGCCTGTGGCTGATCCATCGTGCCCTGCATGCACAGAACGCTGCGCCGCGCTCCTGAAAGAACAGCGACAGAGACGCCCCCATGAATGCCCTTGAAACCCGGATCCGCCAGATCATCGTCGCATCGGGTCCCCTGACGGTGGGGCAATACATGGCCATGTGTCTGGGCGATCCGGAGCACGGCTATTACATGAAGCGCCCTCCCTTCGGGGCGGAGGGGGATTTCACCACGGCGCCGGAAGTCAGCCAGATATTCGGCGAGCTGATCGGCCTGTGGGCGGCGGATTACTGGCAGCGCATGGGCGCGCCCGACCCCGTCATTCTGGCGGAATTCGGCCCCGGACGGGGCACGCTGATGCAGGATGCGCTGCGCGCCGCCCGTGCCCTGCCCGCCTTCCGCCAGGCCCTGCAGCCATGGCTGATCGAGACCAGCCCCCGGCTGCGGACCATACAGCAGCGTAATCTGGACGGCGAAAAGGTCCGATGGGGCGAATCGCTTGCCGACCTGCCCTCCGGGCCGATGATCGCCATTGCCAATGAATTCTTCGACGCCCTGCCCGTTCGCCAGTTCATCCGCCAGGCCGACGGCTGGCATGAACGCCTGGTCGGGCTGCAGGGCGAACGGCTGAGCTTCATGACCTCCCCCCGCCCGGACGAAAACATCCCCGACCTGCTGGCGGAGGGGCAGCTTTCAGCGGGTGAAGGGGAAATCGCCGAGATCTGCCCCGACGGCCAGCGCATCGCCGCTGAAATTGCCGCGCGGTTGCAGCGCCAGGACGGCGCCCTGCTGTTTTTCGATTACGGCCCCGCCCGTTCCGCCCCCGGCGACAGCCTGCAGGCCCTGCGCCGCCATCGTTTCCACGATCCGCTTGCCGATCCCGGCGAAGCCGATATCACCGCCCATGTCGATTTTCAGCGCCTGCTGGAAAGTGCGCGCCTCAAGGGGGCCCGCACGGCGGGACCGCTGGCGCAGGGCGAATTTCTCAACCGCCTGGGCCTGCAGCAGCGTACCAGGGCGCTGGCGGGGCAGAACCCCGCCCGGGCCCGGGAGATCATGAGCGGGGCAAAGCGCCTGAGCGCGCCCGCGGAAATGGGAACGCTGTTCAAGGCCGCCGCCGTCTTCCGCCGGGACGGCCCCGTGCCTGCCGGATTTACCGAAGCGGAGTGCCAGCCATGACCACCTCGCCCCTGAACATGCCGCCGAGAATACAATCCCCGCTGCTGGCCGGCCTGCCCGCGATAGCCCATGGCTTCTTTACCCGCCGGGGCGGTGTATCGTCCGGGATTTATGCCAGCCTCAACTGCGGCCCCGGCTCCGGCGACGATCCTGCCGCCGTGGCCGAGAACCGCCGCCGGGCGGCAGCGGCGCTGCAGCAAGGATGCGATGCACCGCTGAGCGTGCATCAGGTCCATGGCAATACCGCGATATATGCGACCGCCCCCTGGCCCGGAGAAGAACGCCCCAGGGCAGATGCCATGGTCACGGACCGGCCGGGTCTGGTGATCGGCGTGCTGACGGCCGATTGCGCCCCCGTTCTGATGGCCGATTCCGAAGCCGGAATCGTTGCCGCCGCCCATAGCGGCTGGAAAGGTGCCCTGGCCGGCATCGTCGAAGCCACCGTCGCCGTCATGGAAAGCCGCGGCGCCCGCCGGGAAAACATATATGCGGTCATCGGTCCGTGCATCGGCCCCCGTTCCTATGAGGTCGGCCCCGAATTCCCCGGTCGCTTCGACGATCCGGATATCGAAAGGGATGCCTTCTTTCGCCCTGCCGCCACACCGGGGAAATGGCTGTTCGACCTGCCGGGCTTCGCCGCCTTCCGCCTGCGCCAGGCCGGCATCCGGCACGTGGCGGATGTTGGCCGCGACACCCTGGAAAACGAGGATCTTTTTTTCAGCTACCGCCGCGCCACCCTGCGCGGAGAAGCGGATTACGGACGGCAGATCTCGGCCATCTGCCTGACATGAGGGAAACAACCGAAATGCCGCATCTGACCTTTTTCCTGTTGCTGAGCCTGCTGACCCTGCTGGCCACCTGTGCGCTGAGCTGAAGTGAGCTGAAGGCGGAAAATGCTACGATCCTCCATGGCACGGCGAAGCCTGCTGCTGTCCCTGCTGGCACTCGGCGCCTGCGGACAGGTGCCCCGTCCGTTCCGGCCACGCGAGAAAAAGCCGCTGCCGCTGCGGGTCGGCCCGCGGGCAGCCCTTGCCGTCGATCTTTCGGCCATTCCCGCCCCCTGGCGCAAGCCGATGCTGGCAGCCCTGCGCCAGCGCGAAATCGCAGCCTTCGAAAGCAGCGCCCAGCCCCCCAATCGTTATTACGCCGTCGCCGGAGTGAAGGGCAGCGCCTTGCGCTGGCAGGTTTACGATCCGGCAGGCCGGGAGATCGGCAGCAAGGAAATAACCGCGGCCGCCGCCGAAAACAAGCCATTGCCGCCCGTCATCGCCCGGCGGGCGGCCGTCGCACTCGATAACGTTCTGCCCGGCATCCAGCGGGCCGCCACCGCATTGTACATCCCTCCCGTCGACGGGGCGCCGGGCGACGGCCGCATCAGCCTGACCGATGCCCTGCGCGAACGCCTGCGGCGCAGCGGCTACCGGATCGCCCGCGATGTCGGCACCGCGGATTATATCCTGCTGGGCGCGGTCCGTCTGGATCCGCCCGCAGACGGGCGGCAGCACATCACCCTGACCTGGGCGCTGATCGCCCCCGACGGGCGGGAAATGGGCCGTGTCGAACAGCAGAACAGCATCCCTGCCGGGCAGCTGGACGGCCCCTGGGGTGCCATCGCCGCCGCCGCCGCCGAAGGTGCCGCAGCAGGCATGAACGATCTTCTGCGCCGCCTGCGCCCGGAGAGGGAAGCACGCTGATGCCTCCCACGGCGGTAATTCGGCGTTTACAGCCAGAAACGCCGCTGATATAGACAGCGCGCAACATATTACCGCCGAGCGATGTGAGCGAGGGTGCGCATGGACAACAGGAATATGAAAATTCTATCCGGCAACAGCAACCGGTCCCTGGCCGATTCCATTTGCCGCTATCTCGACGTCAAGCCGGTCAAGGCCAAGATCAAGCGCTTCGCCGATATGGAAGTCTCGGTAGAGATCGACGACAATGTCCGCGGCGAGGATGTATTCCTGATTCAATCGACCTCGCGCCCGGCCAATGACAATCTGATGGAACTGCTGATCATCATCGATGCGCTCAAACGGGCCTCGGCGCGGCGGATCACCGCCGTGATTCCCTATTTCGGTTATGCCCGCCAAGACCGCAAGCCCCGCCCCCGCACCCCGATTTCCGCCAAGCTGGTCGCCAATCTGATTTCAACCGCCGGCGCCGACCGCGTTCTGACCCTGGATCTCCATGCCGCGCAGATCCAGGGTTTTTTCGATATCCCGACCGATAATCTGTTCGCCGCCCCGGTTCTGGTGCGTCACATCAAGGAACGCTTCGCCGGAGAAAACCTGGCGGAGCTGATGATCGTCTCGCCCGATGTCGGCGGCGTGGCGCGGGCCCGCCATTATGCCAAACGGCTTGACGCGGACCTTGCAATCGTGGATAAGCGGCGCGAACGGGCAGGCGTATCGGAAGTGATGAATGTGATCGGCGATGTACAGGACCGCCATTGCATCATCGTCGACGATATCGTGGACAGTGCCGGTACATTGTGCAATGCCGCCGCGGAGCTGATGAACCGCGGCGCCAAATCCGTTTCGGCCTACATTACCCATGGGGTTTTGTCGGGCGGGGCGGAAACACGCGTGTACAATTCGGCACTGGATCTGCTGGTGACCACCGATTCGATCGAAGCCGTCGCCGAAGTGCGGGCCTCGAAAAAGATCGAGCAGGTCTCGATCGCACCGCTGATCGGCGAAGCCATGCATCGTATCCACGACGAATTGTCGGTTTCCAGCCTGTTCGACTGATGCAGAAACGCCCGCGGCATGCCGCGGACGCGTGCGGCACCCCTGGAGGCCGCACGGAGAAGGCGCCCTGGCGAAGACTGCCCGGGCGCGGGTATATTAGGAGATAGAAATGAGCGAAGTGTACAAGATTGTCGCGCAGTCCCGGTCTCGGGCAGGTAAGGGGGTCTCCCGGGCACTGCGTCGCGAAGGGTTCGTCCCCGGTGTCATTTACGGCGGCAAGAAGAAGCCCCAGCCCATCAGCGTCGACCGCCGCCTGATCTTCAAGGGCCTGGAACGGGGCAACTTCCTGTCGATGGTCTGCGATGTCGAGGTCGACGGCAAGACCGAACGCTGCCTGCCGCGCGAAGTGCAGCTGCACCCTGTCAGCGACTTTCCGATGCATGTGGATTTTCTGCGCGTTACCGCCAAATCGACCGTCGAGATCATGGTGCCGGTCGATTTCCAGAACGAAGAGGATTCGCCCGGTCTGAAGCGCGGCGGCGTGCTCAATATCGTCCGTCATGAAGTGGAGCTGAGCTGCCCGGCCGATTCGATCCCCGAGAAGCTGGTCGTCGACCTGTCGGGAACGGATATCGGCGATTCCATCCATATCAGCCACGTCGAACTGCCCAAGGGCGCCAAGCCGACGATCACCGACCGCGACTTCACCATCGTCACCATCGCCGCGCCTTCCGGCATGAGCGAGAGCACCGGCGAGGAAGAGGAAGAAGCCGCCGAGGAGGAAGGGGAAGAATAACCCCTTTATCCCAGGATGCTGCTTATCGTCGGGCTGGGCAATCCGGGCTCCCGGTACGCCGCCAACCGGCACAATATCGGCTTCATGGCGGTGGACGAAATCGTCCGCCGCCATTGCTTTTCTCCCTGGCGCCAGCGTTTTCAGGGCGATGTTGCCGAAGGCCGGCTGGACGGCGAAAAAACCATGGCCCTGAAGCCCCGGACATATATGAACGAATCCGGCCGCGCCGTCGGCGAGGCCATGCGCTTTTTCAAGCTGCGCCCCGAGGATGTCGTCGTCTTTCATGACGAACTGGATCTGGCCCCGGGAAAGCTGCGCGTCAAACGCGGCGGCGGCCATGCCGGACATAACGGCCTGCGTTCGATCATTGCCCATATCGGCCCCGATTTCCGCCGGGTACGTATCGGCATCGGTCATCCGGGCGATCCGGCGCGGGTCACCGGCTATGTACTGGGCGATTTCGCCAAATCCGATCGCGAGTGGAGCGAACCGCTGCTGGAAGCCATCGGCGAAGCGGCTCCGCTGCTGGCCTCCGGCCGCCAGGATAACGATTTCGCCGCCCGTATCGGGCAGGCCTGCAAGAACCTTCGCCAGGGTCAGTAAATCAATCGAGGAAGATCACCATGGGTTTCAAATGCGGTATCGTCGGCCTGCCCAATGTCGGCAAATCGACCCTGTTCAACGCGCTGACCCAAACGGCACAGGCCCAGGCGGCGAATTACCCCTTCTGCACGATCGAGCCCAATACCGGCCAGGTCGCCGTTCCCGATCCGCGACTGGAAAAACTGGCCGCAATCGCCGGATCGAAGGAGTTGATCCCGACCCAGCTCACCTTCGTCGATATCGCCGGGCTGGTGCGCGGCGCCTCCAAGGGCGAGGGACTCGGCAACCAGTTCCTGGCCAATATCCGCGAGGTCGATGCCATCGTCCATGTCCTGCGCTGTTTCGAGGATGACGACATCACTCATGTCGATGGCCGCATCGACCCGCTGGCCGATGCCGAAACCATCGAAACGGAGCTGATGCTTGCCGATCTGGAAAGCCTGGAAAAACGCCGCGATCCCCTGATCAAGAAAATCCGCGGCGGCGACAAGGAAGCGAAATCCCGCCTGGAGCTGATCGACCGCGTGCTGGAACTGCTGCGCGAAGGCCGCCCCGCGCGCATGCTGGAGCGGGCGCCGGAGGATGAAAAACCCTTCAGGGAGCTTCAGCTTCTCTCCTCGAAACCGGTTTTGTACGTCTGTAATGTCGATGAGGATTCCGCCGCCGCCGGCAATGCATTCTCGCGGCAGGTGGGTGAGCGGGCCGCGGCCGAAGGCGCCGGTTTCGTCGTCATCTCCGCGGCGATCGAGGCCGAAGTCGCCCTGCTCGAGGACGATGAGGAACGGCTGGCCTTCCTCGCCGATATCGGCATCGGCGAAACGGGCTTGTCCCGCATCATCCGCGCCGGATACGAACTGCTCGATCTGATCACCTTCTTCACCGTCGGCCCCAAGGAAGCCCATGCCTGGACAGTGAAGAAAGGGGCCACCGCCCCCCAGGCGGCCGGCGTCATCCATACGGATTTCGAAAAAGGATTCATCCGGGCCGAAACGATCTCCTATGAAGATTACATTGCCTGCGGCGGTGAAAACGGCGCAAAAGAAGCAGGAAAAATGCGTCTGGAAGGGCGCGATTACCTGGTTCAGGATGGCGATGTCCTGCATTTCAGGTTCAACGCCTGATTAAATCACTTGGTATTACTTTGCCTTTCCCCTCCACTTCATGCTATAACTATCGTCAATAAAAAGGCAAAGGTAATGCGGAAAAACATAATGCGGGGGCATCGGGTGAGGGGATGTGCGGGATATGCGTTATTTCGAAGATTTCCGGATTGGCGAGGTTATGGAGACCGGCCCGGCCACGGTCAGTGAAGAAGAAATCATAACCTTTGCCCGGCAGTTCGATCCGCAACCCTTTCACATCGATCCGGCTGCGGCCCGGAAATCCTTTTATGGCGGGCTGATCGCCTCCGGCTGGCATACCGCCGCCATC
Source organism: Sneathiellales bacterium (assembly GCA_026992315.1). Classification (GTDB taxonomy): domain Bacteria; phylum Pseudomonadota; class Alphaproteobacteria; order Minwuiales; family Minwuiaceae; genus JALXAG01. The sequence continues at coordinate 19,633 of JALXAG010000200.1, forward strand.
GCCATGCGCCTGATGGTCGATGGCTTTATCGGTAATTATGCAAGCATGGGGTCTCCGGGGCTGGATGAATTACGCTGGCTGAAGCCCGTGCGCCCCGGCGATACCCTGAAGGTACGCAGCACCTGCATCGGCAAAAAAAGGTCGGACAAACGCCCTGACATGGGCGCCTGCCGCTTCAGCACGGAGGTGATCAATCAGAATGAAGAGGTGGTCCTCTCCATGATCAATATCGGTCTGATCCGCTGCCGCAAAGACGCCATCTGATCCGAAGCCCGGAAGGGCACCACATCAAGGCCGGTCGTGCCCCCGGCCCCTTGGACAGGATGCCGGGCAACTCTATCCGCAAGCGTGCCTATCCGCCAACAGACGGGCGCATCGCATGCAGTTCCAGCAGCACGCCATGGGCCTCCTGCGGCGGCAGGCGCAGAATGCCGTCGATATCCCTGACATAGTCGATACCAGCCTCGCGCAGGACTTTTTCCGCCTTCTCGGAATCCCTCACCGTAACGGAAACGGCGCCGATATAGGGCGGCTGTTGCTTGCGATCGCCGAATCGCACCCCCGGATTGAGCACGCGCAGATCGTCCGGGGTGACGAAGAACAGGGCAGAGGAGCCAATGAACACCGAAAGCGTGTCATCGGTCATCGCCGTGCTTCCCGCCCCGAACAACGTATCGAAATGATCCTGCAGGGCGGGCGGATCCTCGACCACAATGGTAATGCCATGAATGCCGCTTGCCGTGTTTTCGTGTTCCAGCCATTCCGGGCGGCGCAGACGATCGGCACTCAGATGCTGGCAGATGAACGGATCGGCCCCCGGTACCGTTTCAGGCGGCAGATCCGCAACCCTGAAACGCAAGGGATCGCGCATGCCTTCGACCAGGCGGCTGACATCGCGGGGCTCCCCGGCCTCTATACCCTGCGCGCGCAGGGCCTTGACCGTTGCATCGACATCCTGGCTGGCAAAAACCAGTCTTAGCGGACCTTCCCCCTTGCGTTCCAGCAGATCTTCGAAATTGAAGCCCGGCAAGGAAGAATCGACCAGCCCCATCAATTCGAGATAATCGTCGGGAAACATGATGCAGAAGTTTCCCGTACCCAGGCCTTCATGACGCCCCAGAGGCGTCAGCGTGAACCCCAGGCGCCGAAAGGTTTCATACCCCCGTTCAAGCGCCCCCAGACCGAGGACGACATGATCTATACCGGTCAAGCCATTGGCCATGATACCCGCCTGTTATTGTTATTGCCGCGGGGCGGTGCGCGTCACCTTCCCCTTTTGAACTATAGCAGATAATGGCCCGGGGCCGTAAATGCGGCCCGGCGTCACATCAATGTCCGCTGAAGGCACACAGACAGTTGACGTCGATCCCCATGGCCTCGAGCTTTTCCCGGCCGCCCAGTTCCGGCAGTTCGACGATGCACACCGCACCGACAATATTACCACCCGCCGCCCTGATCAGGCGCACGGCCCCTTCCAGCGTTCCGCCGGTGGCGAGAAGGTCGTCGACAATCAGGATATTCTCCCCTTCACCGACCGCATCGACATGCATCTCGATCACATCGGTGCCGTATTCGAGGGTGTATTCCTGGCGCAGCGTATCATAGGGCAGCTTGCCGGCCTTGCGTACCGGCACGAAACCGACCGAAAGCTGGTGGGCCACCGCACCGCCAAGCACGAAGCCGCGCGCCTCGAGCCCCGCGACCTTGTCGATCTGAACCCCGGCATAGGGCTGCACCAAAGCATCCACCGCCATGCGGAAACCCTGCGCATCCTGCCACAGCGTCGTCATGTCGCGGAATTGTATGCCCGGTTTCGGGTAATCGGGAATCGTCCTGATCTTGTTTTTGATCCTGTCCATCACGCCCTCTTTCCGCTACTCAGTCTTCCTGTTTCAAAACCCGCCCGGCCACCGCGTCCAGACGCGCCAGCGCCTCCGTGCCGCGCTTTGCCGGGTCGGTGATCAGCGCATGATCCAGGGCGCGGTCGCAACCCCTGTCGCAGCACGGGCGCGGCTGCGCCAGCTTTGGCACGATCGCCGCCACCAGATCCCTGGCGGCAGCGGCATTATCGTGCAGATGGCGAATTACCTCCTGCACATCGACGGCGCCATGATCCTCGTGCCAGCAATCGAAATCCGTCACCATGGCGACAGTGGCGTAGCACATCTCGGCCTCACGGGCGAGCTTGGCCTCCGGCATATTGGTCATGCCGATGACATCGCAGCCCCATTGCCGGTACAGCCGGCTTTCCGCCAGGGTAGAAAACTGCGGTCCCTCCATGACCAGATAGGTACCGCCGCGATGATGGGCGATGCCCCTTTCGCGGGCCGTCCGCTCCAGCGCATCGCCCAGACGGCCGCAGACCGGATCGGCCATGGAAACATGCGCGACCAGACCGCCGGTAAAAAAGCTTTTCTCACGGGCAAAGCTACGGTCGATGAACTGATCGACGATGACGAAGGTGCCGGGCGGCAGATCCTCGCGCAGGGAACCGCAGGCCGAGACCGAGAGAATATCCGTACATCCGGCCCGCTTCAGCGCATCGATATTCGCCCGGTAATTGATTTCGCTGGGCGAAAGCACATGCCCGCGTCCATGGCGGGGCAAAAACACCAGTTGAGCATCGCCCAAACGACCGAACAGAAGCTCATCCGACGGTTCGCCGAAAGGGCTGTCGACCTTCTGCCACCTGACATCCTCCAGCCCGTCCAGCTCGTAAACGCCGCTGCCGCCGATAATGCCGATAACCGGTTCGATCTCCGTCATCCCTTCCCTCATGTCTTTCCGACAATTCCCACATGCAGGACGGCACAAAAAAGGCCGCGCATATGCTGCGCGGCCTTTGCAACAGATCCGGCCGGATCAGTGGTCGACCCGGGCCCAAACCCGCCGGTAGATCCCGTAGAGGAGGCCGATCAGGATCACGAGAAAGATCACGACGCGAAGCCCGATCCTCTTGCGTTCCTCCATCTTCGGCTCGGCGGCCCAGGACAGGAAGTTGACAACGTCCTTGGCCATCTGCTCAACCGTCGCCGGCGTGCCGTCAGCATATTCGACGGCATCCTCGCTCAATGGCGGCGGCATGGCAATCACATTCCCCGGAAAGGCACTATTGTAATGGCCGCCTTCGGGAACGGTGAAGCCGTCCGGAGCCTCTTCATATCCTGTAAGGATAGAATAGACATAATCCTCCCGTCCGCGTCGCGCTTTCACGATCAGGGAAAGATCGGGGGGCACCGCCCCGCCATTGGCGGCCGCAGCAGCCTTTTCATTCGGGAATGGCGAGGGGAAATAATCGTAAGGCGCGCCCGGACGGGTGAACATCTCGCCCTCCTCGTCCGGCCCGTCCTCGAACTCGTATTCGGCGGCGATCTTCTTGACCTGATCCATGGTGAAGCCGAGATCGGTCAGGGTGCGGAAGGCAACCCGCTTCAGCCCATGACAAGAGGCGCAGACCTGCTGATAGACCTGCAGCCCCCGCTGCAGCGATGCCCGGTCATAGGTGCCGAAAATGCCATCCTGCGGCCAATCGAGACGCTTGATATGCCCGCCTTCCGACGCCATGGCAGGTGCCGCCGTCACAACACCGAGCGAAAGCGCGGCTGTCAGAAAGAATTTACGCATCTGCGCTCTCCTTCGCTTTCTTGTCTGCCAGAACGGCATCGTGGATGCTGGCTGGCACCGGCAGCGGTTTTTCGAACCAGCCGACCAGCGGCATGATGACCAGGAAGTGCAGGAAGTAATAGGCCGTTGCCAGGCGTCCAATCAGAATCAAGGCTCCTTCCGGCGGTTGCGAACCGACATAGCCCAGCACCAGGCAATCGAACACCAGCACCCAGAACCACCACTTGTAGACGGGGCGGAAACGGGCCGAACGGACCTTCGAAGTATCCAGCCAGGGAATGACGAACAGCACCAGAATGGCACCGAACATCAACAACACGCCGCCCAGTTTGTCCGGCACCGCACGCAGGATGGCATAGAAGGGCAGGAAGTACCATTCAGGCACGATATGCGGCGGCGTCTTCAGCGGGTTGGCCGGAATGTAATTATCCGGCTCGCCGAAGAAGTCGGGTGAGTAAAAGATGAAAATCGAGAATACCAGGGCGAACACGGCAAAGCCGAGCATATCCTTGGCGGTGTAATAGGGCTGGAAGGGAATCCAGTCCTTCTTGCCCTTGATCTCCACCCCCGCCGGGTTGTTGGAACCCGAGGTATGAAGCGCCCACAGATGCACGACCACGGCACCCAGAATGACGAAAGGCAGCAGGTAATGCAGGCTGAAGAAACGGTTCAGGGTCGGATTGCCGACAGTGAATCCCCCCCACAGCCAGGTCACCAGGGCTTCGCCGATCACGGGAAAGGCGGAAAACAGATTGGTGATCACCGTCGCGCCCCAGAAGCTCATCTGTCCCCAGGGCAGCACATAGCCCATGAAGGCGGTCGCCATCATCAGCAGCAGGATAACCAGGCCGATCATCCAGATCAGCTCGCGCGGCTGCTTGTAGGAGCCGTAATAGAGTCCGCGGAAGATGTGAATATAGACGGCGATAAAGAACATCGAGGCGCCATTGGCATGCATATAGCGCATCAGCCAGCCATAGTTGACGTCACGCATGATTTTCTCGACCGAATCGAAAGCAAGCTCCGTATTCGGCGTATAATGCATTACCAGCACGACACCGGTGATGATCTGCAGCATCAGGATGATGCCTGCCAGCGAACCGAACGTGTACCACCAGTTGAGATTTTTCGGCACCTGATACTCATAGAGTTCATGGTGCATCATCGAAAAAATCGGCAAGCGGCGATCTATCCACTTGACGATCTTACTATTGGTTTGAAAAGCCATTTCTTGCCGTCCCTCAGCCGATCTTGATCAATGTATCGCTCAAAAACTTATATGGCGGCAGATACAGATTTTTGGGCGCCGGTCCCTTGCGGATACGCGCGGCCGTATCGTAATGCGATCCATGGCAGGGGCAGAACCATCCGCCATAATCACCCTGATAACGCAAGGGAATGCAGCCCAGATGGGTGCAGATGCCGATAACGATCAGCCACTCGGGCCGCTGCACACGGGCGGCATCGGTTTCCGGATCGATCAGATCGGGATTGTTGTCATCGGCACGGGCCTTGGCGATTTCCTCTTCGGTCCGGTGACGGATGAAGATCGGCTTGCCGCGCCAGGTCGCCGTGATTTCCTGACCGACGGGAATGCCGGAAATATCGATCTCGGCCGAAGACAACGCCAGCACATCGGCCGACGGATTCATCTGGTCGATGAACGGCCACGCCGCCCCTGCTATGCCGACACCGGCGAAGGCCGTTGTCGCAATCGTAAGGAAATCGCGCCGTTCGACGCCTTCCCCCTTGCTTTCATCCGGATTTGTCGCAGCCATTTTGTCCTACCTAAATGATGCGTTGGTGATTCCACGCGCGGAGTATTTGCACTTTCCATGGGGATTGTCTACCCAAATGGCGCAAACGGGCGAACCACACCGCCGCTCAAGCGGCCGGTGTTTTCTGCCCGGTGCAGCCTTGTTATCACAGGATAGTTAATCGTTTCAACAATGCGCCTCGCTCTCTATCAACCGGACATGCCCGCCAATCTGGGCACCGTCATCCGCTCCGCCGCCTGTCTCGGCATCGCCGTCGATATCATCGAGCCCTGCGGCTTTCCCCTCGATCACCGGGCGCTGAAACGGGCCCTGATGGATTATGCCGATGCCGCGACCATCACCCGGCACCGCAATTTTACGGAATTCATGGCTGCCCGCCCGGGCAGGGTCATCCTGCTGAGCACCCGCGCCGCCACCCCCTATTGCGATTTCGCTTTCAGTCGGGAAGATACCCTGCTGCTGGGCCGTGAAAGCGCCGGCGTGCCCGAGGAAGTACACCGACAGGCCGATTGCCGCGTCATTATTCCGATGCGCCGCGGGATGCGATCCCTTAATATCGCCCAGGCGGCGGCGATGGTTCTGGGCGAGGCCATGCGCCAGACCGGCGCATTTGGGCGAATGGGAGATGCTTGAGGCATGGCGGAAACACAAAAACAGCAACAGGCGAAAGAGTGGTTCGAAAGCTTAAGGGAACGCATCTGCGCCGCCTTCGAGAAAATCGAGGATGACTATGACGGACCGCTGAGCGACCGCCCGGCCGGGCGTTTCAGCCGCCGCCCCTGGGATCGCAAGGACGGCGGCGGCGGTGTCAGCGCCGTGATGCGCGGGCGCGTTTTCGAAAAGGTCGGCGTCAATGTCTCCACCGTCTGGGGAACGTTTTCGGAGGAATTCCGCAGCCGCATTCCCGGCGCCGAAAAGGACGGGCGCTTCTGGGCCAGCGGCATATCGCTGGTTGCGCATATGCAATCGCCCCTGGTGCCCGCGGTGCATATGAACACCCGTCACATCGTCACCGGCAAATCGTGGTTCGGCGGCGGCGCCGACCTGACCCCGGCCTATCCGGATGAAGAGGATACCAGGCATTTCCATGCGGTGCTGAAATCGGCCTGCGATCGCCACGATGCCGATTATTACCCGCGTTTCAAGCAATGGTGCGACGAATATTTCTTCCTGCCGCACCGTAACGAGCCCCGCGGCGTCGGCGGTATTTTCTACGATTATCTCGACACCGGCGACTGGGATGCCGATTTCGCCTTCACCCGCGATGTCGGCCTGGCCTTTCTGGAAGCCTACGAGCACATCGTCCGCCGCCATATGAACACGCCATGGACGGCACAACAACGCGAACATCTGCTGGTGCGCCGCGGGCGTTATGTCGAATTCAACCTGCTTTACGACCGGGGCACGCAATTCGGCCTGAAGACCGGCGGCAATACCGACGCCATTCTGATGTCCATGCCGCCGGAGGTGAAATGGCCGTAGCCCGACCCGTCAGCGACTGGTAGCGAGTTCCTCGGCCAACCTGCCGAGGCAGGCATCGCGCTCCGGCGTGAAATCCCGTTCCGCCCACCAGGCCTCGACCCGGCGCAAGGCCGAACCGAGTGCAGGGCCGGGCACGGCACCGGCGGCAAGGGCATCCCGCCCCGATAAGGGGAAAAGCGGCGGGGTAAAGACGACGATATCCCGGCGCAGCGCCAGAAACCGCCGTTGTTCCGCCTGCCCTTCCATCCCTGCGGCACAGAAGGCCAGCGCATCGGCAACCGCCGGAGCGCCATGGAAATAGGCCAGCCGCCTCAGCCGCGCCTCGTCTGCCAATGCCCTGCAGCCGGTTGCGATCACCGGCAGGGAGGCCAGCAGCCGGCGGCGATTGCGGTTGGACAGGCGCAGCCTTTCGCCGATCGTGCGACGGCAGGCTTCCTCAGCCGGCAACAGAGCACCGAAACGGGCCAGCGCATCGATGCCGTCCTCGTTATCGAGCGCGGTAATATCGCGCACCCGCACCCGGGGCAGCACAACGGCAAGGACGCCGCATTCCTCCATCAGGCGCACGCTTGCCGCCGGGGCGGGGGCGGCCAGCAGCTTCAGCCACTCCGCATGGATTCTCTCCCGGCTGAGGCGGCGCATGCCCGGGGCATGGCGCGCACAGGCTTCCAGGGCCTTGCTGTCGGCATCGCCCCGCCCGTACCAGGCATGAAAACGAAAGAAGCGCAGAATGCGCAGATAATCCTCGCGGATGCGGGCCTCGGCATCGCCGATGAAACGGATGCGCCGGGCCTCGATATCCGCCAGACCGCCGACATAATCGTAGATGCTGCCGTCGCGGTCCATATACAGGGCGTTCATGGTGAAATCGCGCCGGGTGGCGTCTTCCTCCCAGCGCCGGGAGAAACGCACGACGGCATGACGGCCGTCGGTGCGGATATCGGCGCGCAGGGTCGTGACTTCATAGACCCGCCCTTCCCGCACGGCCGTGACCGTGCCGTGCGCGATACCGGTGGGAATAACCCTAAAACCCGCCGCGGACAGACGCTGCATCACCTCCTGCGGCGCAAGCGGCGTGGCGATATCGATATCGGCTCCCGCCTCTTCCCGCTGCAGCAATACATCGCGGACACAACCGCCGACGAAACGCGCCTGCTCCTCCAGCGCCGCCCAAAGGCGGGCGGCCGTCTCCTCCGCCATCCAGGGGCGGGGCGGGATCCGCAGAACGGCTTCCGCCTTCACGGCCTGCTTTCGGCAGGAACGATCCTGCCATTTTCCACATGGGGCGGAATATAGGTATTGGCGATGCTGTCACCTTCGCTGAAGCGCAGCGCCAGCAAGGAGCCGATGGACAACATCGCCCCGATGGTCGCCAGGACCAGAATATGAATGCGCTTTTCCGGCATTCGGCTCATCATCCGGGCAATGAGCAGAAAGAGGCCATAGGCGATGAATGGCAGCAGAAAGGGCAGTGCCGTCAGCAGGAAGGTCCTGAACATAAGTCTCCGATCCTGTGGCTGAGATTGACGAGCATGCCCGCCGTCGCGCCCCAGATATAATATTCGCCATAAGGCATGGCGTACCATTGCCGCCGCCGCCCATGTTTCCAGCCGCTGTGACAGACATGGTTGGCCGGATTCATCACAAAGGACAGCGGCACCTCGAACACCTCCGACACCTCGCCCGGGTCGGGGGCGAGCGGGAATCCCGGTGCGAGAAAACCCAGAACCGGCGTAACCGCAAAGCCCGTCGACGTTTCGTATATATCGAGAATGCCCGCCGGTTCGATCCAGTCGCGGGTGATTCCGGTCTCCTCCTCGGTTTCGCGCAGGGCGGTGGCGATGACATCCGCATCATCCTCCTCCACCCGGCCGCCGGGAAAGGCGATCTGCCCGGCATGGGCCTTCAGATGGGCCGTGCGCCGGGTCAGCAGAACCGCTGGCTCATCCGGGTAATCGATGATCGGCACCAGCACCGCCGCCGGTTTCAGCACCCGTCCCGTACCCGGATGAAGTTCGGGGTTGAGATGGAAATCGCTTCTCGGTGCCGCCGGATCCGGCCCCGCCGCCAGGCGTTCGCGCAGCCTGCGGCGGAATTCGCCCTGCCGCGCTGCCTGTCCGCACCGCTTCGGATCGTTCATGCCGGCACCGCCCCGTTTCCATCACAAGCCATCATCGCCGCTCCCTCACCCATCCGCATCGTCAGGGCTGCCCAGTGCGTAAAACACGCCGCAGCTCGTCACCCCCAGAACGGGCCTGCCATCGATATGGCGTTCCGTGGCCATTTCCACAAGATCGTAAAAAACGGAACGGACGATCAGCGCATCCAGATTGCCGCGCACACGGATCAAAGGCACCGGTTCGCCGCGCCTGCCGTCCTGCTCGACGCGCAGCGGATGATCCGGGCCCAGAACGATGACATCGTCGACATTGGTGCGGAACAGGATCTGGCGTTCGTCCCCCTGATCGCGGGTGAACATTTCAACGGCAAAAAACGGCGCGACATCGACCTGGATGCCGACCTTCTCGACCGGCGTCACCAGAAAGTAATCGTCCCCTTCCCGTTTCAGAACGCTGGAAAACAACCTGACCATGGCCTTGCGCCCGATCGGCGAGCCCATGTAATACCACTGTCCGTCGCGGGCGATGCGCATGTCGATATCGCCGCAGAAGGGCGGATTCCATTTATCGACCGGCGGCAGGGACTTGCCGTCCTGATCCGCCAGCAGCGCCGCCAGGCGATTGGGATCGAATGCCGGTTGCTTGTTCATCTGATCCTCGGTTCTTCTTCAGGGGCCTGTCACGACAAAACCACCACATAATCGCCACGATCCCCTCACAGGCTGGGACCATGCCTCCGGGAGGGGGCAAGAGAGCCTTGGCGACTTTTCCGTCAAACACTTATATACTGATTCTCATGCGAACGGTAACCGATACGCCCCCGCCATTGCCTGAACGCATAGAAACGCTGGGCGAACGCCTGGGCGATCTGCGCACCGCACTGGGAAACGTCATCTTCGGGCAGGAACAGGCCATCGATCTGGCGCTGATCGCCATTCTTGCCGGCGGGCATGCCCTGCTGATCGGCGTGCCGGGCCTGGCCAAGACCCTGCTGGTCGAAAGCCTGGGCCGGGCCTTGTCGCTCAGCCACAAGCGCATTCAGTTCACCCCCGATCTGATGCCCGCCGACATCATCGGCTCCGAGGTGCTAGAGGAAGGGGAGGACGGGCGGCGCCATTTCCGCTTTATCAAAGGGCCCGTATTCTGCCAGCTTCTGATGGCCGATGAAATCAACCGTGCCAGCCCCCGTACCCAATCGGCGCTTCTGCAGGCGATGCAGGAACACGAAATCACCGTCGCCGGGCAGACCCATCCCCTGCCGCGTCCCTTTCATGTCCTGGCAACGCAGAACCCGCTGGAACAGGAGGGCACCTACCCCCTGCCCGAGGCGCAGCTCGACCGTTTTCTGCTGCAGATCGATGTGGATTACCCGGAGCGGGAGGCGGAGCGGCGCATGCTGCTGGCCACCACCGGCACGGAAGAGACGGCGCTGCCGCCGATGCTGAATGCCGCCGAGCTGAGCGAAGCCCAGCAAATCGTCCGCCGGATGCCCATAGGCAACGCCCTGACGGACGCCATCCTCGATCTGGTGCGCCGTGCCCGCCCCGGTCAGGAAGAATCGGCGGATATGGCCCGGTACATCGAATGGGGGCCGGGGCCGCGCGCCAGCCAGGCCCTGGCCCTGGCCGTGCGCTGCCGGGCCCTGATGCATGGCCGCCCGGCACCGGATATGAGCGATCTTGCCGCCCTGGCCGCGCCGGTGCTGCGCCATCGCATGGCCCTGACCTATGCGGCGCAGGCCGAAGGCATCGCCATTGCCGATATCATCGCCCGCCTGCTGCGACATGACGGCGGGGAAGGCCGGGAAAGCCGCTGAACCGCCATGGACCGCCCCCCGCCATGACCGGAAACCTGACCGGCAGCGAAGCGGCCAGCCTGGCCGCGCATATGGAACCGCTTGTCCTTGCCGCCCGGCGCCTTGCGGCATCCATGGCCCAGGGCCGCCACAACCGCCGCCGCCCCGGCCCTGGCGAAGGATTTCTTCAGCATCGCCCCTACCGGCCGGGCGATTCGCCGCGCCTGATCGACTGGCGCGCCAGCGCCCGGCACGACCGCCCCTTCATCCGCGAATACGAATGGGATACCGCCCGGACCCTGTTGCTGTGGCGCGATGGCAGCGCCTCGATGGAGTTTCGCTCTGCCCCAGGGCTGCATAGCAAGAAAGAACAGGCGGATATTCTGTTGATGGCGCTGAGCATTCTGGCCCTTAACGCCGATGAAAAGGTGTTGTGGCTGGAAGGGGAGAACCGCTGCCCGATACGGCATTTCAACGATCTGGCCGCCGCGATCGCCGTCAGCGGACACCAGGCTCCGCTGCCTGCCGCTTCCTTTCCCCTCCGCCCGGGCATGGCGATGGTGCTGGCCGGCGATTTTCTCGATCCGCTGGAAGAAACCGCAGCGCTTCTCGACCGGCTGAACGCCCGGGGCCTCTGCGGCGTTCTCCTGCAGGTGCTGGACCCGGCCGAATATACGCTGCCCCATCGCGGGGCGGTATTGTTCGAGGATCCGGAAAGTTCCGCCCGCCTCGGCATCGACAGGGTGCAGGAAGTGGCCGGGCGTTACAGAACCCGCATGCAGGCCCGTTGCAACAGTTTGCGCACGCTGTGCCGGAACCGGGGCTTCACCGCCCTTCTGCACAGAACCGATCACGCCCTGCCGCCCACCTTGCTGGCCCTGTACCGGGCCCTTTCCCATGATCGGACGGGCAGGCCATGATGAATTCGCTGCCGCTCGCCTTTCTGTTTCCCTGGGCGCTGGCGGCCCTGCCGCTGCTGGCGGTATTATGGTGGATCATTCGCCGCCATCCCCCGCGCCCGGCCCGGCATGTGTTCCCGGCCCTGCGCATTCTGCGCGACCTGCAGCCCCGCCGCCGTCACAGCCAGAGCACGCCGCCATGGCTGCTGGCGCTGCGTCTGCTGATCGGGGTTCTCGCCATTCTGGCCGCGGCCCGCCCCGTCTACCGGCCCGCCCCGGATGCAACGACGGCCCCGGCGCTGATCGTCGTCGTCAATGACTGGACCAGCGCCGCCAACTGGCAGAACTGGGTGCAAAACCTGCACAGCCTCACCGCCAGGATCCTGCGACGCGATCAGGTGCTGAACGTCCTTGCCCTCGATGACAGGGCGCCATTCGTCCGCCTCTCTCCCGTTGCCGATATGGCCGCCGCGCAAGCCCTTATCGGCAAGCTGCGTCCCCTTCCCTGGCCTGCTGATTACGGCGCCTTGGCCCAAGCCGTCGCCCGCTGGCAGAACGCGACAGGGGGGCCTGGGCAGATTCTGTGGCTCAGCAGCGGCCTTGGCGATGAAACCGCGGATATGGAGGGTTTCTATGCCCGCCTGAGCCGGGCAGCCGCGGCCCGCATGATCGTTCCGGCAGGCGATACGCCGCTGCTGCTTTCCGCCGCCATCGATGGCGGAGGCCCGCGAATACGGCTGCAACGGCCCCTTCCGGCAGGTCAGGTGGAAACCCACACCATTGTCGCCACAAACAGCGACGGCATTCCCCTGGCCAGCACCCGGCTGCAGATCGCCGCCGGCGCCAGGGAAGGCACGGCAAGGATTGATGTGGCGCGGCCTCTGGCGGCGCGCATCGCCCGGCTGTCGCTTGCCGGGCGGGAGGACGCCGCGACCACGGTGCTGATCGGCGACGGATGGCGCTATCCGGTCATCGGCCTGGCCGAGACTGCCGGCAATGGCACGGAGGCACCGCTTCTCGATCCCCGCTACTATCTGAAACGCGCCCTAAAGGGCATCGGCGCCCTGGCGGAGGGCGATCCCGCAACGCTTGTCGCACAGGGGGCCTCGGTCATCATATTGCCGGATGCCAGCCCGTTGAGCCCCGAGCGGCAGGGAACGCTGAAAAAATGGGTCGAAGGGGGCGGGCTGCTGATCCGCTTTCCCGGCGCCCGCCCCTTCGGAAACGACGATCCGCTGCTGACCGTTCCCTTGCGCAGCGGCGAACGCCGTCTTGACGGCGCCCTGAACTGGACACGGCCGCAGGGCCTGGCCCCTTTCCCGCCCCGCTCGCCCTTTTACGGGCTGACGATACCGCCCGATATCCGCATCCGCCGCCAGATATTGGCCCGGCCCTCCATGACACTGGAGGAGGCGAGCTGGGCAACGCTGAGCGACGGCACACCGCTGGTCACGGCCCGGCGCATGGGAAAGGGCACCGTCGTTCTGTTCCACATCACCGCCGACAGCGAATGGTCGAACCTGCCGCAATCGGGCCTGTTCGTCGCCATGCTGGAAAGCCTGAGCAATCTTGGCGCCCCCCTGATGCGGCAGAACGGGGACACCCTTCCCCCGCTGCCCGCCCGGCGGCTGCTCGACGGTTTCGGACGCCTGTTCCCCGCCCCGGTGCCGCCGCCGCTGTTGCCCGGCGCGGCAGATCGGCGCCGTATCGGCCCTACCACGCCGCCCGGCCTGTATGGGAACGAAAAACAACGCATTGCCTTCAACCTTGCCGCTAACCTGCCCCCGCAGGCCGCCATCGTTCCGCCGACCGGCATCGCAATCAGCAAACCCGATACCGGAATTGGAAGCGAAACCGACCTGACCCCCTGGCTGGTGGCGCTGGCCCTTTTATTCGCCTGCCTCGATGCCCTGCTTCTGGCCGTATTCTACCCCCGGCGCAGCGCCGCCATGGCGATGCTGCTGCCGGTGCTGTTGCTGCCGGCCGGCGGCCCGCCGCTGCACGCCCAGGAAAACACGGCCATTCCCCCGGCGGCGATGGAAACCCGCTTTGCCTATATCCTCACCGGCGACGAGGCGCGCGACCGCATGAGCGCGGCGGGGCTGCAGGGCCTGTCGCGCATCGCCGCCCGGCGCAGCTCCATCGAACCGGGGCCGCCCGATGCGGTCGATCCGGCGCGGGACGAACTGATTTTCTACCCCTTTCTTTACTGGCCCTTCGGGGCGGATCAGGCGGACATCAGCGAACGGGCGGCGGAAAACCTGCGCAGCTATATGCGTCTCGGCGGCACCCTTGTGATCGACACCGCCGATGCCGCCGGCCCCCTTTCGCTGCGGCGGCAGGATACGGATCGCGCCCTGCGCCGCCTGTTGCGCCGGCTGCGCGCCCCCGCCCTGCGCCCGCTGCCCGCCGATCATGTGCTGCTGCGCAGTTTCTATCTGCTGCAGAGCTTTCCCGGCCGCTGGAATTCGTCCTCGCTGTGGATCGGCGACGAGCGCGCAGGCAGAAGCGACGGTGTCGCCACCCTCATCGTCGGTAACAACGACTGGGCCGCAGCCTGGGCCATGGATGAGGACGGCCTGCCGCTGGCCGCCACGGGCGGCAATGCGCGACAGCGGGAACTGGCCTTCCGGTTCGGCATCAATCTCGCCTCCTACACCCTGACCGGCAATTACAAGGCCGATCAGGTGCATATCCCGGCAATTCTGAAACGGTTGAGCCAATGACCGCGCTGCTGGCCCGCATCGGCTTTTCACCGCTGCTGCCCCTGTGGCTGCTGCTGCTTCTGGCCGTCATCGTCATCCTTGTTCTCGTCATTCTTACCTGGCGGGGGCACACCCCCCTGTGGCGGGGCCTGGCGATGGCGCTGGCGCTGCTGGTGCTGGCCAATCCGGTTTTCATCGAGGAACGGCGACAGGATCTTCCCGATATTCTGCTGGTGCTGATCGACGATTCCCCCAGCATGGCCATTGGCAAGCGCCGCCAGCAACGCGATGCCGCCCTGCAGAACCTGCGCCGGCAAAGCGCGGAGGAAAACGGGCTGCGCCTGGCCGAATACCGGGTCAGGGGAAGCCTGCGCGACGGCACGGCCATGGCCGCCACGTTACGCGAGGCCCTGAGCGCGATCCCCGCCGAACGGCTGGGCGGGGTCGTTGTCATCAGCGACGGGCAGGTCAGCGACGGGGTGGCGATGGCGCGGCTGGCCCTGAAGGTGCCGGTGCATGTTCTGCTTGTGGGGGACCGGAGCGCCCGCGATCCGCGCATCGCCATCACCAGGGCACCGCGTTTCGCCATTCTCGGCGAGGAACAGAAAATTGGCCTGCGTATCGAGGATGAAGGTCATGACCGTGCCGTGACGCTCACCCTTTCCCTGAACGGGGAAAAGCGGCGGATCGCCCTGCCGACAAACCGTGATATCAGCCTGCCCTTCAGGCTGAAGCGGGCAGGCGGCAACATCATATCCCTGTCCATTCCCGCCACGGAGGGAGAGCTTTCAACCGCCAATAACCGTGCCCTTGTCACGGTCAACGGTGTGCGCGACCGGCTGAAGGTCTTGCTGGTATCCGGCCTGCCCTATGCGGGGGAACGGGTGTGGCGAAACCTTCTGAAGGCCGATCCGACCGTCGATCTGATCCATTTTACCATTTTGCGCCCGCCGCAGAAACAGGATACGACCCCGATCCGCGAACTGGCGCTGATCGCCTTTCCCATCCGCGAACTGTTCGAACTGAAGCTGGACAAATTCGATCTGGTGATCTTCGACCGCTATTCCCGCCGCGGCGTGTTGCCGCAATTCTATCTGGCCAATATCGTCCGCTATGTCATGGACGGCGGAGCGCTGCTGGATGTCGCCGGGCCGCGTTTCGCCAGCGCGCTCAGCCTCTATAACAGCCCGCTGGCCGAACTGCTGCCCGCCCGGCCGACCGGCATGATCCTCAACCGGCCCTTCCGCCCCGAACCGACGCGGACAGGCCGCCGCCACCCTGTCACAGCCGGCCTGCCCGAACCCTGGGGCCGCTGGTACCGTCAGGCGGAAGCGGAAATCGCCCCCGCCATGGCCGGGGAAACGCAAACCCTGCTCAGCGGTAACGGCGGCAGGCCGCTGCTGGTGCTGCGCCGGGCCGGAAAGGGGCGGGTCGCGCAGTTGCTCAGCGATCAGATATGGCTGTGGGCCAGGAGCCATGACGGAGGCGGGCCGCATGCCCTGCTGCTGCGCCGCCTGATTCACTGGCTGATGCAGGAACCGGCGCTGGAAGAAGAAGACCTGAAGCTTGCCATCGCCAATAATCGTCTGACCGTAACCCGCCCCAGCCTGCAACCGCGGGATACTGCCGCCGTCATCGAAACGCCTTCGGGCAAACGCATGAACATCACCCTGAAGACCGACGGCAAGGCACCGGCCGCGGCGACACTGCCCGTCGACGAGCCGGGCGTTTATCGTGTCAGCGCCGATGGCCTTACCCGCCTGATCGCCCATGACGCCGGTACTTCGGGCGAAATGCGTAACCTGAAGCCCACGGCGGCGCATCTGAAGGCGCTTGCCGCCAGAACCGGCGGCGCCATTCTCTGGCCGGATGACGGCCAGCCCCGCCTCAGAGGAATGCGCAGCCCCCGATGGCAGGGGGCAGGCTGGATCGGCTACAGACGCAACGAGCAGAGCAGGATCAGCGGTCTGCGCCGTTTCGCCCCCGCAGCACCGGCAATGATGCTGCCGGTCCTGCTGCTGCTGATCCTGTCCTGGTGGCGGGAAGCCCGCGATGCGGGACCAGTGCGGGGACCTGTGCGTCAGGGATCGGCGGGGCGCAGATCGCCGCGCAACCGCCCGAGGTAACCGGGGCGGATTTCCCGCAATTGCAGCCGCGCCGGATCCTCCCCGGGCATGAAAATGTCGTGCGGCGCTGCCGGTTCGAAGCCAAAGCGGCCATAATAGGCGGGGTCGCCGACCAGCAAAACCAGCCCATAGCCCCGCGCCCGCGCCCGCTTCAACCCCTCGGCAATCAGGGCACGGCCGATCCCCTCTCCCTGATGATCGGGATCGACGGCCAGAGGGCCGAGCAACAGCACCTCCTCGCCATCCAGCAGGGCCGGCCAGAAGCGGATATTGCCGAGAAGGGTTCCCTGCTCGCGGGCGCGGGCGGATACCGACAACCCGTCCACGGGGCCGCGATCGCGGCGATAGGCATAGGAACGCTTGCCGTGGCGGTCGCAGCCAAAGCATTTATCGAGAAGCCGTTCGATGGCCGCGCCATCCGCGGGCCGTTCGTCACTCAGAATGAACATGAAAACACCGATAAGCAGAAAATGGCCGAAAGCAGGGGATGCGGCCCGGCCACCCTTATCGGCTTATCGCAGCGGCAGGGGGGCGGACGGCATCGGGGGCGCGCCGGTCAGGGACGCGCGCAACCTTCGTCGCGCCTCGCCCATGCGCGCCGCCGCCACGGTGCCGTGTCCGTATTCCGCCTCTACCGACCAAATGCAGAGCATGTCCCATCCGCGTCATCCGGGCGGGACGCGTCGTCCCGCCGCTCTTTTCTTCCGTTTGCCTAACCCTTCGTTCCGCCGATGTCAATTTTCCCTTTGATCTTTTCGTCCCGAGGCACCATTTTCCCAGGCGGAGGCGCGGACCGGAGAGCGGCGCCCATGTGCAAGCCCGGCCCCAGGCATTAGCGGAAGACAGATATGTATTATACGACCGACAAGCATCACGGCCTGAAACACAACCCCTTCAATGCGCTGATCGTTCCCCGGCCGATCGGCTGGATTTCGACGATCGCGGCCAATGGCGATGTCAATCTGGCGCCCTTTTCCTTCTTCAATGCCGTGGCCTACACGCCGCCCATGGTCATGTTCGCCTGCAACGGGCCGCATGCCGAGGGGGGGATCAAGGACAGCCTGCACAACATTCGCGAAACCGGGGAATTCGTCGTCAATATCGTCAGCTACGATCAGCGCCACGCCATGAATGCCACATCGGCGCCGGCCGCGCGCAATGTGGATGAATTCGGCCTTGCCGGGCTCGAAGCCCTGCCTTCGAACACGGTCAGCCCGCCCAGGGTCGCGGGCAGCCCGGCGCATCTGGAATGCGTGCTGGAACAGATCGTCTCCCTGCCCTGCACGGCGGAGGATTCGAGCAACAACATGGTCATCGGCCGGGTCACGGCCATCCATATCGACGATGCCGTCATCCGCGACGGGCGCGTCGATATTTCATTGATGCGCCCGCTCAGCCGTCTTGGCTATATGGATTATGCGGTGGTGGATGACAGCTTCGAACTGCAGCGGCCGGAGGGGGGATAATCCCCCCGCAGCCCCTCGCTCCACCCTCAGCCGCCCTCGGCCGCCTGTCCGGCAAAGCGATTCATCCTGACCCAGCCGATGACGGTGACGGCGATCATCAGCAGGGTGATGAACTGCAGCAGCGCGCCAAGGCCGAAAACGACGATGATCGATGCGCCGGTGACGATAAAGACCGTGTTGATGATCCCGAAAAAAATCTCCATCCGCGACAAGACATAAACGCGGTCGGCCGGGCTCATGGCGCCGAGGCCCAGATTCTCCAGGGAAATCGGCCGCACGCTGCCGGAACCGAAACCGAACAGTGCCGTCGCCACGGTCAGCGGATAGAGAAGCTCGTTGAAAAACCCCGGATTGGCGATGGTGAACCAGAACAGCAGAAACGACAGGATCATCGCCCCGGTCATCAGCGCATAGGTGGCATTGAGCCCGAAAAGGCTGACCAGCCTTCCGTAACGCAGCGCCGAGATGAAGGCAAACAGCGAATACAGGCTCAGCAGAATGCCGAAGAGATACGGATCCATCATCAGCTGGATGAAATAAAACGGCAGAAAGCACAGGAACGGCGCCAGGGACAGGGAACGGACAATCGCATAATAGCTTGTCCAGAAAAGGGTTTTTCCGTCATTGACCGCGGCGCTGACGGCTGCTTTCTCCCTCCCATCGCCCGTGGCATCAGCCGTCGCGGTGCTTTCCGTCCCCCCGATGAAGAGCAAAAGAATCAGGGTGGTGGCGATCCCGGCGAGGACAGAGGCATAAAAGGGCAAATGCTCGTCATGGGCATACAGAACGACACCGGCGAAACCGGAAAGGAAGGTGCTGACGAACATCAGCCCCTGCGAATTGGACAGGATGGTGGCCAGCCGGCCCGATTCCGTGACCGACTTGTCCCCGGTCATGATCTCCGTATCCCGGGAAATGCAGAAACCGAAGCCCAGCCCGCCAAGCGCCTGCCCCAGGGCCACGGTTGCGAAACTGACCCCGGCCTGTTCCGTACCGGCGATAATGAGATAAACCCCCAGCAGCTTGCACGTCTCGCCAAAAACCAAGGCGGGCTTGCAGGGAAGGCGATGCCGTAATGCACTCGAAGCCGTGGCGGAAAAAGAGATGACCAGACCGTAAATAGAGATCAGTACGGAAGAATAAAAAAGCCCGAACCCCACCTGATAAAGAAAAATAAAAAGAATGATAACATGAAAATACATGCGGGAAAAAATACGGTAAATATAGAAAATGTAGACATTCATAATACGAAACAACCGCCTTTATCCAAAGCCGTTCCCAGGATTCAGATCCTAGACGCCCCCTCCCGCACCTTACCACCGGCTGCCATAGCCATGGCATCGCCCCGCCAAACGGCCAGACAAGCTTCAGACACCATTTTTACGGCGCTTTCTATACCTTTGTATATATTTTTTGGCCAGGTGAGGCAACAGCCTGTCAAGCCTGCAAAAACATATCCGGAAAACAACAAAACGATAAACATGCACATACACAAATATTAATCATACATATGTCATCATTAATTTTAATACATAAAAATATAAATACGTGTATTTGCAAATATATACAATAGTATTTAAACCTTCATTAACATGTCAAGCTCTGCGATATATGACTTCGTAGCATAAAAACAAATATTTACTGCCTGAAATCATCAAAAACACAGGCAAAAGGCGATTGAGACAGGGAGCATCATTATGGATGCAGCAAACCACCATTCCTTGAACACGGATTCCGGCCATGCTGCCGGCCATCACTCCGCTACCGCCTGGTCCGACACCGGAGCGCCGGATTTCATTCATCCGCCACTGACGAGCTATAGCGAAACCAGGGGCGAGGCTGCCTATCGCAGCGTTTCCACCCTTGGTCCCGAACGCACCAACAGCCACGATGCCGCACTGAGCTTTCTGCTCTCGCGCGGCGGCAGCGGCCAGCCGCTTCTTTGCCGCACGGCCGAGGATTCGATCGAAGCCCTGCTCGATGGCAAGGTCGATGGCTGCGTCGTCTGCAACCTCTATCCCGATATTCACAAGCTCTATCTGCCGAACCTTCACCGCATCTATGCCGCCGATGTCTTTCTGTATACGGCGGAAATGGGCCTTTTCGCCCGCGATGAAGCACAGACCATCCGCACCGTCGCCGCCCCGCCGACATCGACCGCCTTCATTCAGGACGATCTTGCAAGCGACAATTTCGAATGGATCTGGGCGCCCAGCAATACCGAAGCCGCACGCATGTGCCGGCGCGGGGAAGTTGACGGCGCCGTCGGCACCGATGCCTCCGCGGAAGAAGAAGAACTTATAAAAATCAGGGACTTCGGCGCATTTTCAGTCCCTTACACCGTTTTCCGCCTGAAACGATAACCACAAAATATCAGGAGCGCCGATCATGGAGATGGCCGTTCAACCAAGAATTTCGGACAGCCCGGCAAAACTGGACAGGGCCCTGCGCCTGCGCGGACGGCGCGGCATATCCATTCATATGATCTCGGTGCCGACACCGGTTCTGCTGCGCGCCGATCAGCCCATATCCCCCAACAGGACCAATTACTTTCCCACCCCGCAACTGATGCTGGCAAGCGCCGTTCAAACCCGCTTCGAACGCGAAGACATCCCCTGGGACGTGCATTTCAGCGACTTCAAGAGCATTCCGGATATGAACGCATGGGATGCCGATCTGCGCCCGTACGAGGAGTTCGTCTATGGCGGGCATACAGTAACCAAATGCTTCGTCGGCGACGGTCTCGAACGCCTGGAAGAGGAATTGCAGGAAGCGGATATCGTCTGCATCACCGCCAATTTCACCCTCGAAGCCCGGCCCGTGGTCGAAGCGATCGCCGCCCTGCGGCGCATGGAAAAGGACAAGCTGATCCTTGTCGGCGGCCGCGATGCCATGGCGCGCCCGGATTATTTTCTGCGCATGGGGGCGGATCTCGTCGCCTATGGCGATGCCGACCTCGCCCTGCCGGAACTGCTGGTGCGCATTTACCGCGGCGGGGATCTGACGGGCCTGGTACAGGGCGGAAGGCTTCTGCCCGCTGCCGGGCGGATCGTGCTCGACGAACTGCCGCTGATACGCTTCGGTTTTCTCCGCCGTCCCCTCACCCATTATTGCGAAAGCGGCGGCGGCCAGTTCCTGCCGAGCATTCTGGAAAAGGGCGGCGTCGCCTATTTCGAAACATCCCGCGGCTGCTTCCGCGAATGCAATTTCTGCACCGAACGCCTGACCAGGCGCAGCGAAATGAGCCTTGCCCGCTTCAGGGAGGAAGTGGACTGGTACCGCGCCAACGGCGTCAACACCATCATGCTGTCGGACGACAATCTGCTGCAGCGACTCAACCACGCCGAACGCGGCGAGCGCGAACTGATCGCGATGTTCGAATATCTCCATGAACGGCAGATGGTCTGGGAATTCCCGGTCGGCATCGAAATCGGACGCCTGATGCGCAGGGACAGCCAGGAATTCCACGAACGCCTGTTCGATCTGATGTTCTGGAACAACGACGATCCGGACGATTTCGCCGGCGCCTTCCGCAGCCTGATCCCCTTCGAGAACGTTCTGCGTGCCGACGACAGCGCGCTCAGGCTCAAAAAAATGCGCTCGATCAATGAAAACTTCCGCATCCTGAGCCGGGTCATCGCCTCGGGCATACCGCAAGTCAATCTGGCGGTCATGATCGGTTTTCCTCATGACACCGAAGCCTCGCTTGCCGATACCCGGCGTAATCTCGAGGAAATTTCCAGGCTGCGCCGGGAAATCGCCGACGCCTCGCCCAGAACCATAAAAACGCATATCAACTTCAGCCTGTTCACCGCCACCCCCTATCCGGGCACGCCCTATTTCACCGAAGCGCTGCGCGAAAGGCGCATGGAATACGATATCGAGGAACATCCCGAATTGTGGAACCTCTATACCTCCGTGGTGCGCGGGGACACGTTCAGCGCCGCCCGTACGACGGAAAACCGCCTCGAACTTCTGGAACTGACCCGCTCGCATCATGTCAGCGGCAAGGTCAAGCTCCATCTCGCGGATGAGGCCCTGCCCCGCAGCACACCGCCCGCCGCCACCGTGACGGAGGTGGCCTGATGTCCATTCAGCAACCGCCCATTCTGATCGTCAGCACCGGCCGCTGCGGCTCGACGCTGTTATCGCAACTTCTGCGTGAACACGACGATGTTCTGAGCCTGTCGGAATTCTGGCCCAACCGGGTAAACCTGCCGCAACTCTTCGCCACCGAACCGATCTGCGGATCGGATTACTGGCAGTTGCTCAGCGTTCCCATGGCCGGGGACATTTACCGCATCGCCCTTGGCGGCAAGATTTCGCAAGTGCCCAAACGCACCCTGCACGAACGCAACTACATGCGCCGTATCGCCCTGCCATCGCTGGTCGACGATTACGAGTCGCTGTTCAGGGAAATCGAGTTGTTCATGCAGGCCCGACCGACCGCCCGGCCGGCGGAGCATGTAAAGGCCATGTTCGGTTTCATTGCCGAACGTCTGGGCAAGCAGGTCTGGGTCGAACGCACGGGGGCCAGTATCGAATATCTGCCGCTATGGCTGAAAATGTGGCCGGAAATGAAGGTGGTGCACATGTACCGCGACGGGCGCAACACCGCCCTGTCGATGAGCAAACACCATGCCTTCCGCCTGATGATCATGCGCGCCGAGGCCGACCCCGAAAGCTCGTGGCTGCATATTCGCCCGCTGCCGGACGATACGCTCGATCTCGATGCCTTCTATGCCCGGGAAATTCCCCTCGCATCCTTCGGACGGTTGTGGAACCGGATGATCTGCGAAGGCGTTGCCCATCTGCGCCAGTTGCCCGCGGCCCAGCAGCACTGGCTGCGCTACGAGGATCTTCTGGCGGCGCCGGAACGAACGCTGAGCGAGCTTCTGGCCTTCATCGATCCGATGCTTCCGGCACGGGAATGGGCAGAGCGATGCGCACGGAGCCTTCACCCCCCGCGTAATGACTGGCGCGCGCTCGATCCCGCTCAGCGCCGGGAACTGCAGGCCGCCTGCCGCGAAGGGCTGAACATCCTCGGCTACAAGGAAGAGGAGGCAGCCTGATGCCCGCCCTGAATAACGGCATCCGCCGCGAAAGCCATGAAAGCGCCGGACTGATCCATGACTGGAACGAAGAACCGGCCGCCACTGCCCATCGCGTGCAGGTACTGGATGACACCATCCGCGACGGGCTGCAATCGCCCTCGGTCCGCGATCCGGAGCTTGAGGAAAAGCAGGAACTGCTGCGTCTGGCCCATCGCGTCGGCGTCGATGGCGTGGTGCTGGGACTGCCCGGCGCCGGCCCGCGCGCCTGCGCCGAAGTGGCGGCGCTGGCCGGCTTTCTGCAGCGCGAACGCCTCTCGCCGGAGCCGGTGACCGGGGTCAGAACCCACAAAGACGACATTCACGCCCATCTGAACGCCTGCGAACAAAGCGGCAGCGCCATGACGGCCGGCATGTTCCTGGGTTCATCGCCCATGCGGCTGTTCGCCGAAGGGTGGGAGATGCGCGATCTGGTCAGGCTGACGGCGGATTCCGTCGCCCTCGCCGTCAGGGGCGGCGCACCGGTCATGTTCATCACCGAAGACACCACGCGTTCACGCCCCGAAGACCTGCGCGATCTGTACCGCGCCGCGCTCGATGCCGGGGCGGCGCGCCTCTGCCTGGCCGATACGGTCGGTCACGCCGAACCTTCCGCTGTGCGGGCACTGATCCGCTTCGCCCGGGACCTGATCGAGGAAAGCGGCACCGGTGCCGCGCTGGACTGGCACGGTCACAACGATCGCGGGCTGGCGCTGGCCAATGCGCTGGCCGCCGCCGATGCGGGGGCGGACCGCATTCACGCCACCTGCCTGGGAATAGGGGAGCGCATCGGCAATACCGCCCTGGATCAGTTGCTGGTCAATCTGGAACTGCGCGGCGAACCGACCGGACGCAATCTGGATGCCCTGCCGGAATACTGCAGGCGCGTGCATGAATGGTGCAACGCCCCCCTCCCGGTCAATTACCCGATGTTGGGATCCGACGCCTTCCGCACCGCCACCGGCGTCCATGCCGCGGCCATCGTCAAGGCACTGGATCAGGGCGATCCGTGGCTTGCCGACCGGGTCTATTCGGCGGTGCCGGCCTCGTTGCTCGGCCGTGAACAGCAGATCGAAATCGGTTTCATGTCCGGACGCAACAATGTCCTGTACTGGTTGCGCCGGCATTACCCGCAGATGGCGGAAGATCTGCGCGAGTGCTGCATGGACCGGATTCTGGCCGCCGCCAAGTCCGCGCGCGCCCTGCTCGATGACGAAAAATTACACCATATCGTCCATGAAACCTGCCAGCAGGCTGCACCGGCAAAGGCATCCGCCACCAGCGCGGGGGCGGCGTAATGAAACCGGCGCTGACCCTGACCCAGAAGATACTGGCCCGCCACCAGCGCGGCGGCGGCCTGCCGCTGCCGGGCAACAGCATCCGTATCGGCGTCGACTGGATCATGGCCTCGGAACTGGCGCTGAACGGCATGATGAACACGTTTCAGCGCCTGAACAATCCGCCCCTGCGCGATCCGGCGCATTTTTACCTTGCCATCGACCATACGGTCGATCCGGTCACGGTGGCGCAGAATCCCGCCACGCAACGCCTGGTACGCCTGTCGCGCGATTTCGCCGCCCGTCACGGGCTCACGGCCTTTTACGATGCCAATGAAACGATCATGCATACCCGTTTCTATCGCGATCACTGCCTGCCCGGGCAGATCGTCGTCGGG
>JALXAG010000201.1 GCA_026992315.1 Sneathiellales bacterium
GAACCACCACCGGAACCGCCACCGCCAGTGAATCCGCCGCCACCGCCGCCGGTGCCTCCTCCTCCGCTTCCGCCACCAGAGCCGCCGGACCCACCGGACCCGCCGGACCCACCGGAACCGCCAGATCCGCCGCCGGACCCGCCACCGCCGCCATTATTGCCGAGTTGGGTGACGATCAGCGGATCGTTGTTGACCGGCAGGTCGAAAAGTTCGGTCTGCTGCAGCAGATCGTCGGTCAGGCCGGGAAGAAGGGGATCGTTGTTTTGCGCCGTTTCGGTGGCGGCGAGTTGCAGCACCGGCTTGCCGATCTGTCCGGACCAGATTTCGATCGAACGCGATATCGCCCGCAAGGCCTGCAGACGCAGGGAAGTGAAAACACCGGCTTCGGGTTCGATCTCGTTCAGGGCGGCCAGATCGAAGCCTTCATCGCCCTTGGTCAGGCGTTCATGAATATAGGGGCCGAAAAACAATGCCGTGCCCAGCACCCCGGCTGCCGTGCCCGCGAGCAGGATGCGCCGCACAAACGGGAAAGGTTTCTTCTTTTTGTCTTTCCCGGCATTGTTTTTATCATGACCGGGATCGAGATCCGCATTGCGGTTGGTCATTGGCTTCTCTTGCAAAAACGTGGCTCTGTCGCTGACAGAAACGCAAAACACATATATGCGTAGTATATTACATTGCAAGGATTTTAGCCAATTTTCTTTAATCCATGGTTAATATCGCCGGGCCGGAATTGCCGGTCGTTGTGCGATGCAGCAAGGTTTTCAGTGGGGAAGCCGGTCATCTGTCGGGATACTGGCGGTGGAGATCAGGCTGACCTGCTCCCACATGGCGGCCAG
Source organism: Sneathiellales bacterium (assembly GCA_026992315.1). Taxonomy (GTDB): domain Bacteria; phylum Pseudomonadota; class Alphaproteobacteria; order Minwuiales; family Minwuiaceae; genus JALXAG01. The sequence goes on from JALXAG010000201.1 coordinate 840, forward strand.
TTCGCTTTTGCCGGCCTGGCGCATGCGTGCGGCCAGGGCAGCGGCCTGAAACGGTGCCTCCGGGCCATGAATTTCCAGCAGCAGTTCGGCAGCCCGCGACAATGTGGCCGGGTGCAGGGGCGATGTATCGTGCATGATCTCTCTCCGGATGCGGTTTCACGGTTGTCGGAGATTACGCAAGAACGATGCCAGTTGCCGAAGGCAGGCCAGAACGGGGAAAAAGGCCCGAGGGTCGGCATTCCGGCCTTGCCGCGCCGGGTAAAACGGACCGGGCGGCATTATTTGCCGTGGGGGGATTCGGCCCGGAGTCTTTCCGCTGCCTTGCGGATGACGGTTTTTGCGGCATCGGCAAAGCCGCTCCGCCCCGCGGTGATCTCCCGGGCGAGGGTTTCAATCTCCTCGCTCAGGCTGCGGTTGAGTAAGTCGCGAAAGCGGCGCTGGGCATCGAGGCGCAGGATTCGCGCCGCCCGTCCCGCCGGTGACAGGCGGCGGTGCATTTTTGCCGCCAATTCGCCGATGGCATCGACCAGCTTATCCACGCCTTCGCCCGTGGTGGCGGTGGTGACGATGACGGGACGTTCGCGCCCGCCCATCGCGGCCATTGCCGACAGCTGGCGGGCGCATTCGCCGGCTTCCGGGCGGTCGCCCTTGTTGACGACCAGAATATCGCCGATCTCCAGGATCCCTGCCTTCAGCGCCTGAATGTCATCGCCAAGGCCCGGTGCGTTGACGATGATGCGGATATCGGCCAGGTCGGCGATCTCCACCTCGGACTGGCCGGTGCCGACGGTTTCCACGATCACGACATCCTTGCCCGCGGCATCCATGACATCGATCAGCCGCGATGTGGTTGCCGACAGCCCGCCGAGATGCCCGCGCGAGGCGACGGAGCGGATGAACACCCCCTCGTCCCCGCCGTGATCGCTCATGCGGATGCGGTCGCCGAGGATGGCGCCGCCGGTGACGGGGCTGGAGGGATCGACCGCCAAAACGCCGACGGAGCGGCCGCGGCGGCGCAGTTCGCCGATGCAGGCATTGACCAGGGTCGATTTGCCGGCCCCGGGTGCGCCGGTGAAGCCAAGGACCAGCGCATTGCCGAGATGCCCTGCAATGGCCCGAGCGAGCGCAAGCCCCGCCGGGGTTTCGTTTTCAGCCGCCGTCAGGGCGCGGGCCAGTGCCACGCGGTCGCCGGAAAACAGGCGTTCGGGGTCGAGGCCGGCGGGCAGTTCCGCCCCGGTGGCGGAAGCGGCTTCTTTCGGGGGCTGTGCCATTCCTTCCCGGCCTTCAGAGAATGTTCAGAACGTTTTCCGGCGGCCGTCCGATGGCGGCCTTGCCATTGGCGAAGAGAATCGGCCGTTCGATCAGCTTGGGAGTCTTCACCATGGCGGCGATCAGGGCTTCTTCGTCGAGAGAAGGATCGTCCAGCCCCTGTTCCTTGTATTCGCTTTCCTTGTGGCGCATCAGCTCGCGCGCGCTCAGACCCAGCAGTTGCAGGGCCTCGCGGATTTGCCCGGCCGTCGGCGGGGTTTTCAGATATTCGACGATTTCGGGTTCGTGGCCCTGCTCGCGCAGGAGCTGAAGGGTCTGGCGGGATTTGCTGCAACGGGGATTGTGCCACAGAATCATGGGGTTCTCCTCACTCAATGAATGCCGTCAGAGAATGCGGCTTTGCTATGATTCAGGTTCCGGCGATCATAGGATTGACGAAGCCCGCTGTACAGTGAACGATACGCCCGCCTGCCCGGCGGCGGGCTGGGCACAAAAATGTTTGAGCGAATGGCGGTTTAAGACGATGGCGAACGACGTGGCCCCGACGGGGATCAACTGGATCGGCTTATGGACCCTTTATGACAAGGAAGTGCGCCGGTTCCTGAAGGTCTTCATGCAGACCCTTGCCGCCCCGGTGGTGACGACCCTGCTGTTTCTGGCCATTTTCACCCTGGCCTTCGGCGGGGCCAGCCGTATCGTCTGGGACATGCCTTTCATTCAGTTTCTCGCCCCCGGGCTGATCATCATGGCGGTGGCGCAGAATGCCTTCGCCAATACCTCATCGTCGCTGCTGATTTCCAAGATACAGGGCAATATCGTCGATGTGCTGATGCCGCCGCTGAGCCCGGCTGAGCTGCTGATAGCCTTTGCCGCCGCCGGCATCACCCGCGGTATCGCCGTGGCGCTGGCGGTCGGGCTGTCCATGTGGCCCTTTGTCGATTTTCAGATCGCATCATGGGGATATCTCGTTTTCTTTGCCGTTGCGGCATCGCTGATGATGGCCTTGTTCGGCATGTTCGCCGGCATATGGGCGGATAAGTTCGACCATCTTTCCGCGATCACGAATTTCGTGGTGACGCCGCTGACCTTTCTTTCCGGCACCTTCTATTCCATCGATCGCCTGCCGGAACCGTGGCTGGCATTCGCCCGTGCCAATCCGTTTTTCTATATGATCGACGGTTTCCGCTATGGCTTCATCGGCATTTCGGATACGGCCCCGTGGATCGGGGTGCTGGTGCTTGGCAGCATCGATATTCTGCTGTGGGTTTTCTGTCACCGCATTCTTGTCACCGGCTACAAGCTGAAGGCTTGACCTGAGCCGGGCGAGGGAAGATACTTCGCGGCTTCTTTCCGGGTGCGGCAGGGGGCCGCGCCCTTGCGTGATAGTGAGGAAAGCTGGCGATGATCACCCCTGTAATGCCGACATATGCGCGGGCCGACCTGGCCTTCGTGCGGGGCGAGGGCGCGTGGCTGTTCGATGAGAACGGCGAGCGGTATCTCGATTTCGCTGCCGGTATCGCCGTATGCGCGCTGGGCCATGCCCATCCGCATCTGGTGGCGGCGCTGAACGAACAGGCATCGCGCCTGTGGCATACATCCAATCTGTATCGCATTCCTTCGCAGGAGAAGCTGGCTCGTCGCCTGGTTGCCAACAGTTTCGCCGATACGGTGTTCTTCACCAATTCGGGCGTCGAGGCGATAGAATGCGGCCTGAAAACGATTCGCCGCCATTTCGCCGATACGGAACCGCGCCGCTATCGCGTCATTACGCTGGAGGGCAGCTTTCACGGCCGCTCCATCGCCACGATCTCCGCTGCCGGTCAGGAAAAGCTGATCAAGGGATTCGACCCGCTGCTGGAAGGTTTCGACCGGGTGGCGCCGAACGACATTGCGGCGCTGGAGGCGGCCATCGGCCCCGAAACCGCAGCGGTGTTGCTGGAACCGATCCAGGGGGAGGGCGGCATCCGCGTGCTTTCGCCGGATTACATGCAGGCGGTGCGGGCTTTGTGCGACAAGCACGGGCTTTTGCTGATGCTCGATGAAATTCAGACCGGCATCGGCCGCACCGGGCGCATGTATGCCTATCAGTGGGCGGGGATCGAGCCGGATATCATGGCCATTGCCAAGGGGCTGGGCAGCGGTTTCCCCGTCGGCGCCTGTCTGGCGCGCGAGGAGGCGGCGAAGGAAATGACCCCGGGCAGCCACGGTACCACCTTCGGCGGCAATCCGCTGGCGATGGCGGTGGGCAACGCGGTGCTGGACATTATCGACGATGCCGCCTTCCTCGATAAGGTTTCCCGGACCGCCGGGCATCTGCAGCAGGCCCTTTCCCAACTGCCGGAGCGCTATCCCGCCGTGTTCGAGGAATTGCGCGGCACCGGGCTGATGCTGGGGCTGAAATGCGCCATGCCCAATACGGATGTTCTGGCGAAGGCCCGCGCGCAGGGGCTGCTGCTGGCACCGGGCGGGGACAATGTCGTCAGATTGTTGCCGCCGCTGATCATCGGCGAAGAGGAAATCGCCGCCGCCTGCAAGGCCCTGGAAACCGCAGCAGAGGAATTATCGTCATGAGCACCGTGCGTCATTTTCTCGATATCAGGGATTTCGACGGCGCGACCCTGCGGGCGATGCTGAAGCGGGCATCGGCGCTGAAGGCGGTCCGCGCCGGGCTGCCACGGGGCGCGCCCGATCCGGAGCATCCGCTGAACGGTCAGATTCTGGCGATGATCTTCGAGAAATCGTCGACCCGGACGCGGGTGTCCTTCGATGTCGGCATGCGCCAGCTCGGCGGGGAAAGCATCGTGCTCAATGCCGCCGACATGCAGCTTGGCCGGGGCGAGACGGTGGCCGACACGGCGCGGGTGCTGTCGCGCATGGTCGATGCGATCATGCTGCGGACGTTCGAGCATGCAAAGCTGAAGGATATGGCGGCTCATGCCGATGTGCCGGTCATCAACGCGCTGACGGATGACAGCCATCCCTGTCAGCTCATGGCCGATGTGATGACCTATGAAGAGCATCGCGGCCCGATCGAAGGACGCATCGTCGCCTGGTTCGGCGACGGCAACAACATGACCACGAGCTGGATCGAGGGGGCTTCGCGCTTCGGCTATCGCCTCAGGCTGGCCTGCCCGCCGGAACTGCTGCCCGCCCCCGCCATTATCGAGGCGGCGCGCGCCGAAGGCGCACAGATTGAAATCGTCCACGATGCCGCCGCCGCGGCGGAGGGGGCCGATATTCTGATCACCGATACCTGGCTGTCGATGGGCGATGAAGCAGGCGACAAGCATAATCTGCTGAAACCCTATCAGGTCACCCAGGCGCTGATGGACCGTGCCCGAGAGGATGCGGTGTTCATGCATTGCCTGCCCGCCCATCGCGGCGAGGAGGTGACGGCGGAGGTGATTGACGGGCCGCGCTCGATCGTTTTCGATGAGGCCGAGAACCGTATTCATGCCCAAAAGGGCATATTGTCCTGGTGTCTGCTGGGGCGATGATCCCGCCCCGCCCGCAGCCATTTGCAAGGGGAAACCGCCATGACCGGCAATGAACAACTCATTCGCGGCGACGATATCATTCAGCCCTTCACCATCGAGGGGACCAGCCTGCGCGGCCGTATCGTCCGCCTGGGAGGCGTGGCCGATGCCATCATCGCCCGTCATGGCTATCCGGATGCGGTTTCCCGCCTGCTGGGCGAAGGGCTGGCGCTGACCGCCGTCATCGGCGGCGGCATGAAATTCGAAGGCATCTTCACCCTGCAGATGAAGGGCGAGGGGCCGGTATCGCTGATGGTATGCGATTACTGTCATGACGGCGCCCTGCGCGGCTATGTCTCCTTCGATGCGGCGGCGGTCGCCGCCCTCGGTGAGGATGGCGGTTTTCGCGCGCTGACCGGCGGGGGCGGCTATCTCGCCCTGACCCTGGATCAGGGGGCGGAGATGGAGCGTTATCAGGGTATCGTTTCGCTGGAGGGAGAGCGCCTGTCCGATTGCGCCCGGGAATATTTCCGGCAATCCGAGCAGCTGGACAGCTGGATCATGCTTGCCGCCGGCCATCGGGGCGATGCCTGGCGGGCCGGGGCGCTGATGCTGCAGCCCATGCCGCCGCAGGAAGGCGAAGACAAGGAAAAGCGGGAAGAGGACTGGCGGCGCGCAACAACCCTGGCCGAAACGCTGCGGGATGAAGAACTGCTCGATCCGGCACTGGGGGCCAGCGATCTGCTCTACCGCCTTTACCATGAGGATGGCGTGCGCCTGTATGACGTGATCCGCCTGCACGATCGGTGCCGCTGCAGCCGCGAACGGGTTCTGCGGGCGCTTCAAGGCATCGACAGGAAGGAACTGGCGGAAATCGCCGATGAGCAGGGCGATTTCACGGCCCGCTGCGATTTCTGTTCGCAGGAATATCGTATCCCGGCGGAAGAATTGCTAGGATCCTGATCCGGGAGGGGCAGCCATCCGGATGGAGGCAGCCCCGGCCCCTTATGTCACCCTCACTGAATGGAGCCTGCCGTGATCAGGATGCTGCGTCTTGCCATTGTTCCGCTTTTGCTGCTGCTGACCGGTTGCGCAACGGCGGAAATGCCTGTTTATCCCGATATCACCTTCAGCCATCGCCCGGTCATTCCGCTGGCGGTAAGCAAGGTGCAGGTGGTGGAAAAATACATTCCGCCATTGCGCGAACCCTATGTGGAACAGGAATTTCCCGTATCCCCGATGCAGATCGCGCGCAACTGGGCCCGCGATCGCCTGAAGCCTGTCGGAGGGACGGCGCTGGCCCGCTTCATCATTGAGGAGGCATCGGTCAGGGAAACGAAACTGCCGAAGAAGAAAGGGCTCGGTGCCCTGTTCACCACCCAGCAGGAGCGCCGCTACGATGCGCTGCTGATTGTCCGTCTGGAAATCGAAGACCTCAACGGGCGCGGTTTTACCCGGGTACGGGTCGAACGCTCCAACACGCTGGCGGAGGATGCCTCGCTGAAAGACCGCGACGATCTGTTCTACCGCATGGCGGAGGCCATGGCCCGGGACCTTGATGCCCAGCTCGAAGCGGGGATCGGCAAGCATCTGAAGCTCTGGCGGCGCTGAGGCGCCGGGGTCAGGGGCCGGGGCGTTTTCCCTTAACGGGCCATGTGATCGGCCAGGCGCTGCAGAAATGCCATGCAGGATGCGAGCTGTTGGCGGCTGACGAATTCATCGGCCTTGTGGGCCTGGAGAATATCGCCGGGGCCGCAGACGACGGCGGGGACGCCGGCCTGCTGAAAAACGCCGCCTTCGGTGCCGTAGGAGACGGCCTCGGTCTCATTGCGCCGGGCCAGGGCCAGCACCAGTTCTTCGGCGGGGGAGCCGTCCTGTGGCATCAGTGCCGGCACATTGTTGACGATTTCATGGCGGATATCCGCCACCGGTGCCACGGCACGCATGGCAGGCAGCAGTTCCGCGGCGGCGAAATCTTCCAGCAGGGCGACATAGCGGCGGGCATCGTCGCCGGGGATCAGCCGGCAGGACCATTCCAGACGGCAGTGTTCGGGTACGATGTTGCGGGCGGTGCCGCCCTTCATGCGGCCGATGGTGATGGTCGTCCATGGCGGATCGAAGCGCTTGCCGGCCTCCCCCGCTTCGCTTTTGGCCCGTTCCTGCAGGCGCATCAGCTCCCCGCCCAGTCTTATCGCCGCTTCGATGGCGTTTACGCCTTCATCGGGGGCCGAGGAATGCGCCGGGCTGCCGGTGATGACGGTATCGACTGAACAGACGCCCTTATGGGCATTGACCACCTTCATCATTGTCGGCTCGCCGATGATTGCCGCCTTGGGGCGCAGGCCGGTCTCGCGCAGAAAGGCCGTGATGCCGTGCACGCCAAGGCAGCCGATTTCCTCGTCATAGGAAAAGGCCAGATGCAGCGGGCGCGTCAGCCCGGCGCCGAGAAATTCCGGCACCATGGCCAGCACGCAGGCGATGAAGCCCTTCATGTCTGCCGTCCCCCGGCCGTAAAGGCGGCCGTCGCGTTCGCTCAGCCGGAAGGGATCGCTGTGCCAGTCCTGCCCCGTGACCGGCACCACATCCGTATGCCCGGACAGGATGACGCCGCCATCTCCTGCCGGGCCGATGGTCGCGAACAGATTGGCCTTGCGCCCGTCCTCGTTGGGAATCAGCCTCGCGGCGATGCCATGGCCGGACAGATAATCCCGGATGTATTCCATCAGGGGCATGTTGCTTTTATGCGACGTGGTGTCGAAGCCGATCAGGGCTTCAAGAATATCCAGCATGTTCGGATCCCTTAACCTTGAAGGGGCATATCCTACCCGTAGTGCGGCGGGGGGTCCATGCCTTGCCGTGACGGCGATTATGAGAATGAACTCCTCTGTGTTATGTAATGACCGTTTCCGTTCCGGCCCGGCATGGGTGCCGGCGGATTTGCGGCTGTAACCTTCAGGACCGACCGTCCCCATGAACAGATTCCGTACCGTTCTGCTTTCCCTGCTGCTGGTGGTTCTGCTGCTCGGCGGGGCCGTTGGCTTTCTGCGTTACATGCAGGCGACGCGCCCCGTCGTCGCTGCCAAGGAGGGGGTGGAACAATCCTGGCCCGTCACCGTCGCGACGGCCCGTTATGGCGATGTCCAGCCCCTGCTGCATCTTTACGGGCAGATCGTCGCCGGGCGGGAAATCAGCCTGCGCGCCCGGGTGGGGGGCGAGATCGTCGGCCTTGGGCCGAACATGGCCGAAGGCGGGGTGATCGGCAAGGGCGGTCTTGTGCTGCAGATCGATCGTGCCGATTATGAAGCGGTGGTGCAGGAAGCCCGCGCCCGGCTGACGGAGGCCCGCGCCCGGCTGGCGGAGCTGCAGGCCTCGGCCGTGGCCGAGGAAGCCGCCCTGGCGGAAGACAAGCGCATGCTGGCCCTGCGCGAACGCAATGCCGACCGGGCCCGGCGTTTGCAGAAAGGCGGTACCGGATCGCTCAAGGCCAGCGATCTGGCCGAAATGGACCTGGCCCGTCAGCGTCAGGCGATGACGATCCGCCGGAAGGGGCTGGAAGCGGCGCGGGCGCGGATCGATCAGCAGAAGGCCCGCCTCAAACAGCTTGCCTCGGCGCTGAAACGGGCAGAACGCGATTTGCGGCGCACGCGGCTGACGGCACCCGCCGCCGGTTTTCTGCGCGATGTCCGTGCCCAGATCGGTCAGCGCGTCAATGCCGGGGAAGCGGTGGCCACCCTGATCGATGCCTCGGCGCTGGAAGTGAATTTCTATCTGCCCGAAGCCGATTACGGGCGCATCGTCAAGGCGGAAGGGCGCCTGATGGGCCGCAGGGCGACCGTATTGTGGCGCACGGGCGAACAGGTGCGCAAACTGCAGGCACAGGTGGTGCGTATTGCCTCCTCCATCGATCCGACCCGGGGCGGTTTCGCCTTTTACGCCCGTCTTGAGGCGCCGCTGCCCGAAGATCTGCGCCCCGGCGGCTTTGTGGAAATCGCCTTGCCCGATCGCCGTTATGAGGCGGTTCTGGATCTGCCGGATGCCGCCTTCTATCCCGATGCCGACAGTCGTGACGGCGGTGTGGTCTATGCCGTGGCGGAGGGCAGGTTGGTGCCGCGACGCATGCGCCTGATCGGCCGTTCCGGCGACCGGGTCTTCCTGCAGGGCGAGGCCGCGGAAGGGGAGATGATCCTGACCACCCGCTTTGTCGAGGCCGGAGCGGGCATCCGTGTCGAGGTGAGGCCGTGAACATGCCGGGCGGCAGCGGCGGTCTGATGGCGCTGTTCGTGCGTCACCGCAATGCCGCCAATCTGCTGATGGCGCTGCTGATCATCGGCGGGGTGGCGGCGCTGATCCGCATGAATACGCAGTTTTTTCCGAATTTCGGCCTCGACTGGATCAAGGTCAGCATCGTCTGGCCGGCGGCCAATGCACGCGATGTCGATGCCAAGATCGTACAGCTCGTCGAGCCGGAGCTGCGCTTCCTCGACGGGGTCAAGCGGGTGGTTGGCACGGCCCGCGAAGGGGTGGGGACGGTGACGGTCGAATTCGTTGCCGGAACCGATATGCGCAAGGCCCAGGCCGATGTGGAACAGGCCGTCTCGCGCATCACCAACCTGCCCGAGGATGCGGAGGAGCCGACCATTTTCCGCCTGGTGCGCTACGATCCGATTTCGCGGCTGATGATTGCCGGTCCCTATTCGGAAGCCGCGCTGAAGAGCTGGGCCAAGCGCATTCGCGACGGTTTGCTCAATGCCGGGGTGGAGAAGGTGACGATCGTCGGCGCCCGGGATGAAGAGATACACGCCGAAGCCCGGCAGCGCGATCTCATCCGTTTCGATTTCAGCCTCGATGCGCTGGCGCGCAAGCTGGCCGATGTCTCCCTCGACCTGCCGGCGGGGGATCTGAACGGACAGATGCGCAAGCAGTTACGCATTCTCGGCCTTTCCGAGACGGCGGCGGAACTGGCCGGGCGCGAAATTCGCAGCTGGCCCGACGGGCAGCGGCTGCTGCTCGGCGATGTGGCGCAACTACGCGAAGCCTATGACGAGGATGCGGTCTCGGGCTGGTATGGCGGCCGCCCGGCCCTGGAACTGGTGATACAGCGGGCATCGTCTTCCGATGCGCTGAAGGCGGCGGCGCGGGTGAACGATTATCTTGCCCGTGCCTCGGCGTCCTGGCCGCGGGATCTGATCGTGCGCCAGTACGATATCCGTGCCTCCTATATCAAGGAGCGCATCGAATTGCTGCTGCGCAACGGCGCCGGCGGTCTGGTGCTGGTGCTGATCGTGCTGTTTCTGTTTCTCAACGGCCGGGTGGCGTTCTGGGTGGCGATGGGGATTCCCGTTGCCCTGTTCGGCACCATGCCGGTGATGCTGATGACCGGGCAGAGCATCAATATGGTCAGCCTGTTCGCGCTGATCATGACGCTGGGCATCATTGTCGATGACGCCATCGTGGTCGGCGAGCATGCGACGACCCTGCGTTCGCGCGGGCTGCGCCCGGCCGATGCCGCCCTGCAGGGGGCGCGACGCATGTTCTGGCCGGTGACGGCGGCTTCCCTGACAACGATTGCGGCCTTTCTGCCGCTGCTGGTGATCGGCGATGCCATCGGACAGATCATTGTCGCCATTCCCTATGCCGTGGTGGCGGTGCTGATTGCCAGTCTGATCGAATGTTTTCTGGTATTGCCGGCTCATCTGCGCCACGGGCTGCGGCACGATATTGCCCGCCCGAACCGTTTCCGCCGCGGTTTCGATGCCGCCTTCAACCGGTTTCGGGACGGCCCCTTCGCCCGGGCTGTCGATACGGCGATACGCTGGCGTTACGTGACGGTGGCCGCGGCCGTGGCGGTATTGATTCTATCGCTGTCCATCGTCGCGGGGGGGCGGCTGAAAATGACCTTTTTCCCGGCCCCGGAAACCGATGTCGTGCTGGTCAATGTGTTGATGGCGCCGGGGACGCCGCGTGCCGAAACCGCGCGCATGCTGGCCGAAATCGACCGGGCGCTGGTCAGGACCATGGCGAAACTGCAGGAGGAGGGCGCCCCGCCGCTGGTCAATGCCCGTTTCGGCCAGTTGGGGCAGGCGCGGATCAACGATTTCCTCAGCCTGCGCGGCGATCATTACGCCGGCATGCTGGCGGAGCTGTCGCCGAGTGAAACCCGTACCATCCGCACCCGCCGGTTCATCGATGCCTGGCAGCAGGAAATCCGTCCCATTGCCGGGCTGGAACGTGTGACGCTGAAGGAACGCATCGGCGGGCCGCCCGGTCTCGAACTGGATATCCGCCTGCGGGGCGGGGATTACGATACGCTGAAGGCGGCGGCGGTGAAGGTGGAGGAATTGCTCAAGGGCTATGACGGGGTCAGCGCCATAAGCGACGACCTGCCGGTGGGCAAGCGCGAGGTGGTGCTGACCCTGAACGACCGGGGTCGCGCCCTGGGGCTGACGACGCGCGCCCTTGCCCGGCAGTTGCGCGACGGTTTCGAGGGGCGGATCGCCCAGCGTTTCGCCCGCGGCGATGAGGAAGTGACGGTGCGGATGCGCCTGGCCGAAGCGGACCGGAGCGCACAGGGATTCGCCAATCTGTATGTGCGCACCGATGCCGGGCGTTGGGTGCGTCTCCTCGATGTCGCCGATATTCGCGAACAGGCGGGTTTCGAGACCCTGTATCGGGAAAACGGCCGCCGCGAGGTCTCTGTCAGTGCCGAAATCGATGAGAACCGCACCAATGCCAATGAGGTGATCGCCAGCCTGAGCGCCGGACCTTTGCAGAAGATACTCGCCCCTTACGGGCTGTCGTACCGCTTTGCCGGCAAGCGCGAGGAACAGGAAAATACCATGGCCGACATGCGTTTCGGCGCGGCGCTGGCGGTGGCATCGATTTATTTCATTCTTGCCTGGGTGTTCTCTTCCTATGCCCGGCCGCTGGTGGTGATGTCGATCATTCCCTTCGGCATCGTCGGCGCGATTCTCGGCCATTACTGGCTGGGATACGATCTGACCATTCTCAGCAATATCGCCCTGATCGGGCTGGCCGGGGTGTTGGTGAACGATTCGATCGTTCTCGTCAGCACCATCGATGAATATATCGCCGAGGGCGAGGCACCGTTGGAGGCGGTGCGCGATGCCTGCCGTTCGCGGCTTCGCGCGGTTCTGCTGACGTCGATCACCACCATTGTCGGCCTGTTGCCGCTGATGTTCGAAACCAGTGTGCAGGCGCAGTTCCTCATCCCAATGGCGATCACCATGGTGTTTGGCCTGGGGGTGGCGACATTGCTGGTGCTGTTCCTGATTCCGGCGCTGGTGGCGATACAGCTCGATTTTGCGCACCTGTTCGGTCGCCGGCGGAAGAAGGGCTCAGTCCCGCCAGAAGCGCGGGGAAAGCAGGGCCAGGACGGTGAAGATCTCCAGCCGGCCCAATAGCATCGCCAGGGACAGAATCCATTTGGCGGCGGCGGGCAGGGACTGGAAGGTGCTGGACGGACCGACGACATCGCCAAGGCCGGGGCCGACATTGCTCAATGTCGTTGCCACCGCCGAAAGGGCGGTCACCTCGTCCAGTCCGAGCGCCGCCAGGGAAAGCGACAGCAGGCCGAACAGGAACGCATACATGAAGAAGAAGCTCATGACCGCATCAAGTGTCGTTTCGGGCATGGGCTTGTCGTTGTAGCGCAGCACGAATACCGCATGGGGCTGCAGCAGCCGCCCCACCTGCATGCGGACCGCCTGCACCAGGATCTGGATGCGGAAGATCTTGATCCCGCAGGAGGCCGATCCGGCGCAGCCGCCGATGAACATCAGAAAGAAAAACAGCCCGGTGGCGAAATTCCCCCAGCGCGTGTAATCGTCGGAGGCAAAGCCGGTTCCGGTGATCGCCGATACGACATTGAAGCTGGACAGGCGCAGCGCATCGGCAAGGGGCAGGTTTTTCTGCGCGGCCAGCCACAATCCGGTAAGGACGGATACGACTACCAGCAGTGCCAGATAGAGGCGGACCTGCGAATCCCGCCATACCAGCAGCGGCCGCCCGCGCAGGGCCTGAAACAGCAAAAGGAACGGCATGCCGCCGATGACCATGAAGAAGGTGACGACCCATTCGACAGGGGCGGAGTCGAAGTGGCCGATGGACCCGTCCGATGTGGAAAACCCGCC
>JALXAG010000202.1 GCA_026992315.1 Sneathiellales bacterium
TTTTCAATGTGGCGATCTTTTCCGCCCTGTCGATAGCCTGGCCCACCGTCAGCACGGCCCAGCCCGGTAACGATCGCGTGATCGTGATGCTGGGCGACAGCCTCACCGCCGGACTCGGCCTGCCCGTGGGAGAGGATCTGCCAAGCCGGCTGGAACAGCGCCTGCGCGATAGCGGGATGAAGGTGCGCATCGTCAATGCCGGGGTTTCCGGCGATACCAGCGCCGGCGGGCTGGCGCGGCTGGACTGGGCCCTAGCCGACAAGCCGGATATGGTGATCGTCGCCCTGGGCGGCAATGACGGGCTGCGGGCCATTTCCCCGGCGGAAACCAGACGCAACATTGCCGCCATCATCGAAAGACTGCGCGCACGTCATATCGCGGTATTGCTGGCAGGCATGAAGGCGCCGCGTAATCTGGGCGCGGATTATGCGCGGGAATTCGATGCCGTCTTTCCCGAGCTGGCCCGGAAATACGATATCGCCTTCTATCCCTTTCTGCTGGAAGGGGTGGCCCTGCAACCCGGGCTGAACCAGCCCGATGGCCTGCACCCCAACAGAAAGGGCGTCGCCGTCATCGCCGAAAAACTGGCCCCTGTAATCAAACAGGTGCTTGAAACCTTGCCCGCGCGCACTAACTGAACCGGCACCGTGCCGTCCGGCCGGCAGTTCATCGTCTCATTTCAGGGGGATCAGCATGCAGTACCGTCCTTTGGGGAATACGGACATCCGCGTCAGCGTCATCTGCCTCGGCACCATGACATGGGGCCAGCAGAATACCGAGGCCGACGGTCATGCCCAGATGGATTACGCCATCGACCACGGGGTCAATTTCATCGATACGGCGGAAATGTACGCCGTCCCGGCGCGGGCGGAAACCCAGGGCCGCACGGAGGAGATCATCGGCACCTGGCTGGCGGCGGATCCCTCGCGGCGCGAAAAGATCGTTCTGGCGACCAAGGTGACCGGCCGCAGCGACATGGACTGGATCCGCAAGGGCGGGACAAGGGTCAACCGGGAACAGATCATGGCCGCGATCGACGGCAGCCTGAAGCGGCTGCAAACCGATTATGTCGATCTCTACCAGGTGCATTGGCCGGACCGCAAAACCAATTTCTTCGGCCAGCTCGGCTACAGCCACGATCCCGATGACGTATCGACGCCCATCCTCGAACAGCTCGAAGCGCTCGCCGATCTGGTGAAGGCGGGCAAGGTGCGCCATATCGGCCTGTCCAACGAAACCCCCTGGGGAGTGATGCAGTTTCTGCGCCTGGCCGAAACCGCCGGGCTGCCGCGGGTGGTTTCGATCCAGAATCCGTATAATCTGCTCAACCGTTCCTTCGAAATCGGCCTGGCGGAAATCGCCATCCGCGAACGGGTCGGGCTGCTGGCCTATTCGCCGCTGGCGATGGGGGCGTTGTCCGGTAAATATATCGACGGCAACCCGCCCGGCGCGCGGCACACGCTGTTTCCCCATCTGAAGCGCTATTTCAGCGACAAGGGGAAACGGGCGACGGAGAAATATGTCGCCCTCGCCCGCGATCACGGCCTCGATCCGGCCCAGATGGCGCTGGCCTATGTCAATTCCCGCCCCTTCGTCACCGCCAATATCATCGGCGCGACGAATCTCGAACAACTGGCCACGGATATCGCCAGCATCGATATCGAACTGCCCGAAGAGGTATTGGAAGGCATCGAACGCATCCATCAGGAGGATCCGAACCCCTGCCCCTGAGGGCCGGGAAGGAAGCCGATGGCCGGGAAGGATAAAGAGGGTATTTCATGCGCCTGTTCATCGCCATCACCCCGCCCGAGGAGGTTCGTGACCGTCTGGCCGGGCTATGCACCGGCCTGGCGGACATCCGCTGGGTGGCGGCGGAAAACATGCACATCACCCTGGCCTTCCTCGGCGAGGTCGACGGCAGCCGGGCCGCCGATGTCGATGCGGCGCTGGCGGCGATCGAACAACCCGCCTTCCCCCTGCGGGTCTGCGGGCTCGATATTTTCGCCGCCAGACGGCGCGTGCGCGTCATCTATGCCGCCATCGCCCCGTCGGATGCGCTGCTGCATCTTCACAAAGGCGTTTTATCGGCCCTGGCGCCGCTGGAGATCGGAGAGCCGGAGCGGAAGCGGAAATTCAAGCCCCATATCACCCTGGCGCGGCCCGGGCGGGCGCTTGCGCGGCTGGAGAACTGGCTGCATGAACGCGCCGGCTTCACCACCCCGCCCTTCATGGCAGAGCGCTTCACCCTTTATGAAAGCATTCTCGGCACGGGCGGTGCCCATTACCGCCCCCTGCGCCATTACGATCTCTGCAGCAGATGATAAAGCAGGCCCGTGCCGGCCTGTTCGAGCATGTCGAGAACCCGTTCGAAACCGTCCCCGCCGCCATAATAGGGATCGGGAACCTCACGCAGCGGATGGGATTGGGCAAAATCCATCACCAGGCGGATTTCGCTGCGGGGCGGGGTTTTCAGCCGCGCGCCCAACTGGCGGAGATCCCGAAGGTTCTGCCGGTCCATGGCCAAAATCAGGTCGAACCGGCTGAAATCGCAAAGATCGACCTGGCGGGCACGCAACATCGAAATGTCGATGCCCCGTTCCGCCGCCGCGGCAACGGAACGCGGATCCGGCGGCTCGCCCGCATGCATGCCGCTGGTCCCGGCGGAATCGACATCGAAGCGTTGCCCTGCCTCCGCCCGCATCGTCAGATGACGGAACATGCCCTCGGCGGAAGGGCTGCGGCAGATATTGCCGTAACAGACGAAAAGCACTTTATGACGGTTCATCGCTGTTTTTCCGGCGCAACCCGCTATTCTACAAGAGTGTTTACCATTATTGATCCGATAATAACGCAATATGTCCGCTCCGGCGGAGCAAAAATACGCCAAGCCACAATTTTCTTCACAACGGGCGTATATTATGCCTGTTCCCATCTCTGTCCGATCTGGTATAAACCGCAGCCATGCCGAAGCCGATGAAAAACCCCCTTATCTGTGCGCTGGATACGGTCGATATCACGGCGGCCCGCCGCCTGCGCGATGCCGTTGCCGCCCATGTCGGCGCCTTCAAGATTGGCCTTGAATTCTTCACCATGCACGGCGCCGCGGGGGTGGAAAAGGTCCTAAGCTGCGATGACGCGCTGTTCCTCGACCTGAAATTCCACGACATCCCCAATACGGTGGCCGGGGCCGTCCGCGCCGCCGTGCAACGCCTGCATCCGGCGATTCTGGACGTCCATGCCGCGGGCGGGACGGCGATGATGCGCGCCGCCGCCGAGGCAGCGGCGGAGACGGCGGCACGAAACCGCATCCCCCGGCCCGAAATGCTGGCGGTAACCGTACTGACCAGCATGGATGCGGCCGCGCTACAGCAAACCGGCATTGCCCGCCCGGTGGCGAAACAGGTGGGCGCATTGGGCGTGCTGGCCCGACATGCCGGGCTCGACGGCGTGGTCTGCAGCGGTCATGAAATCGGCCTGCTGCGACAGGAATGCGGGCAGGATTTCCGCCTGCTGACCCCCGGCATCCGCCCCGCCGGCACGGCCAAGGGCGATCAGAAACGGGTAATGACCCCGGCAGCGGCAATAACGGCGGGCGCCGATTATCTGGTGGTCGGCCGCCCCATCAGCGAAGCCGACGATCCGGAAGCGGCCGCGGCCGGGATCGCGGCTGAAATCGCCGCAACAATCGCCAAAGAACCGGCAACCGACGATCCAGAAATGGCCGCGGCCGGGATCGCAGCTGAAATCGCCGCGACAACCGCCAAAGCACCGGCGGTGGCGTAATGGTCAGGGCAAAGATCTGCGGCCTGTCCGAACCGGCGACCCTGCGCGCCGCGATCGAGGCCGGCGCCGATGCGGTCGGCTTCGTCTTTTACCCCCCTTCGCCCCGGGCGGTCGATCCCGCAACGGCGGCGGCGCTGGCGGCGCTGGCAGGGGATGCCCTGCGCGTCGGTCTGTTCGTCGAACCGGAGGATAAGACCCTGCAGGATGTGCTGGAAGCGGTACCGCTCGACCTGTTGCAGCTTCATGGCCAGGAAAGCCCGCAGCGGGTGGAGGAAATTCGCAACAGCACCGGCCTGCCGGTGATGAAGGCGATCAGCCTGCGCAGCGGGGACGATCTGGAAAAAATTCCCGCTTACGAGGCAATCGCGGACTGGCTGCTGTTCGATGCCAAGCCCCCCGCCGGG
>JALXAG010000203.1 GCA_026992315.1 Sneathiellales bacterium
CCAGGGACAGGGCCTGTTTCAGCGTCAGCGCCTTTTTGCCCTCGGGCAGCTCGTAAATGCCCGGACGCTTGACATTGCCGGCAATGGCCACCGTCGCCCCCAAGACCGGCACGATGATCTTGTCGCCTTCGCGCAGGGCCCGCTCATGGCTCAGCCCGCCGCCGACGATCAGGTCGTACAGATCGATCCAGAAGATATTTTCGCCGCGCTGCAGCTGAATCCGGCGGAGACTGCCGGTCTTGCGGATGCCGCCCGCCGCCTTCAGGGCATCGACAATCGTCGACAACCCGGTCACCTGCTTGATGCCGGGATTCTTGACATCGCCGGCCACCAGCACCGACATCGCCCGCACCTGACCCAGGGAAACGAACACATCCGTACCCAGAAGCGACGATGCAACGGTCGACTTGAAGGCGCGGCGGAATTCACCGAAGCTGCGCCCCGCAGCGGGCACCGGCGGCAATTCGTCGATCAGCACCCTGCCTTCGCGATCGACATTGGCAATAACCGTGCGCGATTTCGGACCGCGGAAATTGAACACCAGCTCGTCGCCGATACCCAGAATATAGCTGTCGGAAATGGCACCGTTCAGCAATTGCTCCTGCGTATCCTGGTTATCGGCGTCATTGGCGAAAAGCCCATAGCCGAACTGACGCAACGGCACGCCGGCGCGCAGGCAGTAATCCTTTTCCAGAGCCGAGAAATCCTCGATATCGGCAGCGGCACGGAGAATTTCCGGCCGGTCGTCACCGCTGCAGAAAGCGGCGATAACGCGGTTCTCGAAGGCGCGGCGCTCCTGGCGCTTCGGATCTTCCTTCTTCTGCTGCGTTTTGCCGGATTTCTTCTGCAGGGCATTTTCCCGGGAGCGATCGAGCTGCGAGCTGGAACGCCTTTCCCCCAGGAACCCGCCGACCTGACTGTTGTCGATCTGCTGCAGCAACTGCCCCAGCGTGCCGAGCCCGTCCAGCCCCTGGGCGGCCGACATCCCGGCAAACGCCATAGCCGCGATAAAACCGGCCACCGCCATGCGCATCACTTGCAAAATGCCGTTCCGCCCCATAAAAAAGATCCCTGTCATTCCTGAACCCAGACGCTGTTTTTCATGCCCCTGTCCCGCCGCGCATTCATGACTGCCTGCAGCAGCGCCCTCGTTTCGGGATGCGTGAAAAACCCTGTTCTGGAAAACGCATACACCACGTTGCGTTCTACATTTGTCGATGACGACACCCAGCCGATCAGTCGCGAAATCTCAAAGAAAATCCCCTATTCTTCGATGACCGTCAAGGTCGGCAAGGCGCCGCGGGCATTATTAATTCTGGCCTATATCGATCCCGACGGCAGTCAGCACTGGTATTCGGGGGATCGCGTCGCGCTTATCCTGAAGGCGGGGCGTTTGATGAAAACGGTGGGCCTGCCGGACAATCTGCGCGGCCAGCGCATCGAAGGCGGGGATCCTCTGGCCTCCTCCCCGCATAAAATAACCGCTCCGGTCATTTCCGAACGAATCGCGGAGATCGAAAGCAACGGCCAGCGCCGCTATCTGCCCATCCGCGCCGTGCTGCACAACCGCGGGGCGGTGCGCATACGCATTCTGGAAATCGATTTTGAAACCGTCCTGCTTGAGGAAATCAACACCTATCAGATCGGCAACTGGTCGTTCATCAACCGCTTCTGGGTCGATGCCTATGACGGCTTCGTCTGGAAATCGGAACAGACGATTTCCCGCCGCCTGCCGCCGCTGAGTATGGAAATCATCAAACCCCCCGCCGTCTGAACGCCCCTCCCGCGCCTTGCCGCAGGGAGGAGCGATCATGAGCGGGAATCATCGGCGGGTACACATTGCCTGGCACATACCGCATATAGCCCGGCAGACGGAAAAACCGTCAGCGGCCTCGGTTGCTGCCTGTTCCCGCAAAGAAACAGGTGGCATCAGTCAAAAAAAACCCCCGCATATGCGGGGGTTTTCATCAGGATCCGGGGGACATTCCGATTTGCCCCCGGACCGATCAGCTGAAAATGAAAATCAGTTGGTGCTGGTCGCGGACGAAGTCGAGGTGGTCGTCGAGGTGCTGTCATCGTCATTGGTCGCGGCAGCGATCGCAATACCGACAGCAGCGGCAACGGCGACACCGCCGGCAATCGCCGTCGCGGACAGGCCACCAACCGCACCCTGGCCGGCAGAAGCACCGGCCGGAGCGCCGGAACCGGTTTTCTGCATTTGCGACTGGGCGCTGGCCAGGCCAGGTGCGGCAATCAGGGCCGATGCCAGAATGACAGCCGTCAGGCTTTTCGAAATGCTCATTTTCACTGAACCTCCACGTTCATGTTCAAATCCTCGGAACGCCGATGCAATCATCCTAATCACATGCCTGCGCAATTCCATTTCACTTCACACCCGGCAACCAATGCCAAGCGTGCAATCCGTATCCGCCCCGGTCATACCATGCCATCCGATATCACCGGGCTTGTCGTGTGCTCACAGCCTGTAATGCGAGCCTATAGCGATCCACCCCTCCTGCCAACCGATTCGACCAATCTGAATTCGACCAATCTGAATTCCACTTACTCGGATATCACCCATTCCGAATTTCACCCAACCCAGATGCGGTCAAAGCTTTTCCAATCTCCTCGCCCCCCGTCCGGCTATCAGAATATGTGTCCACAGCACGCGGCCACAATCGGCCGATCAGCTAAAACACTATTATTCAAAAGGGATACTAGGTAAACTTGTGACCTCACGCAAGTGTGTTGCCTTTATTTATTCCGTCTGACACATCTTTGTTGCAAAAATACAACGGTATGGTTCAATTTTATGAAAACGCACCGACTTTTCCAACGGTTACTGTGACTTCCGGCACAGGCGGAAAAAACCGCAACCCCGGCATTTGTCATCAACAGGTAAACGCCAATGGTTAACAAAGCGATAATTTCGGCCGCTCTCTGCCTGGTGCTGACACTGCCCTGGGGCGGAACTGCAATGGCTCAGAAGCAGGCAAAGGCATTTGCCTATGCCGCCCTTGAGGGCAGCGGCCTGAGCCTCGATTACGAAATCTACCTCGGCGGGTTGCACGCGGGCTCGCTGAACGTATCCCTGCAGACGGAAAATGGCGGCCGCGGCTATAGCATGCATGCAATCACCCGCACCCGTGGCGCCATCGATTTTTTTGTCGGTTTTCTGTCAAAAGCCCGCACCAGCGGCCTGATCGCCGCCAATGCCCGCCCCCGCCCCCTGCGTCATCGGGTGGACAATATCTGGCGCGGTGACAAACGCTTTGTCGATAACACCTATCTTGACGACGGCCGGGTTAAGAACAGCCACTTCCCTTCGGCGGAAGCCGATGACCGCGATCCCGTCCCCCCCGAGCTGCAGCGCAACACGGTCGATCCGCTGACCGCTTCGTTCCGTCTGGCAATCGCCGCGGGCGATGGCTGTACGGGTGTCGTGGCCGTTTTCGACGGACGCCGCCGCTACAATCTGCGCCAGTCCCCGGCCCCTGACGCGCAGAAACGCATCGACGGCCCCGTTTTCAAGGGTGAAGCCCGGCCATGCCGCATCGCTCTGGAACGCATAACCGGCTTTTCGCGCCGCCCCTGGTACGATCCCGGCGACGATGCCGAAGAGGTTACCATGTGGTATGCACCGCTAATCGACGGGCTGCCCCCCATCCCCGTACGCCTTGAGGCATCGGCCGGGCCGGCCACGACCCTCATTCATCTGACGGGCATCCGCCTCGAAGGAGAGACGGTCAGGATCGCCGGCGTCTCGCCTGCCAGCGATGCAGATAATCGATGATCGTTGCCAGCGTGCTTTCGTTCAGCACCTGATGCCCCTTCCCGGGCAGGAGAATGGACTTCGACATCGGCCTGTCGCCGAAATAAGCACTGCAATCGCCGCGCTGACCCCTGGTCACCGCCTCCGAATACCAGGGATCGTTCCGGCGGACGATTGACAGAATGGGCTCGTCGGGAGGGGCTTCGATGCCGGCGATCAGCGAGGCGCCGTGACAGGTCCATTGAGCCAGGATCCGCCCAGCCGGTTCATCGCCGCGATAGAGGGCCACCGGCACCGCCCCTTCGCTGGTGCCGAAAAGATAGATGTTGTCCTTATCGACCCATTCGCTCTTCAGCAGCCTGTCGAGGGCAAAGGACAGTTCGGTCATGCGCATGTCATAGACGAAACGGTTGACGCCGCCCGTGCGCCGCACCGGATCGCACTGCATCGGCCGGTAGCGACGGGCGAAGCTGTCAGGGGCGATGACGACGAATCCGCCTGCCGCCAGACGGGTCAGCACATCCTGGTTGTTCATGCCGTCACAGCCATGCATGTACAGCACCACCGGCCAGCGCCGCCCCGGGGACAGGCGCCCGAGGCGGGCTTTGAAATCGACATTCTCCAATATCTCCGCCCGCTGGCTTCCCGGCAGGGCGACCCAGGCCCGCTGCCAGGTCATGACCAGATCCGGACGCGGCCCGGAAAGCAGATCGACCGCCG
This sequence comes from Sneathiellales bacterium, assembly GCA_026992315.1. GTDB lineage: Bacteria > Pseudomonadota > Alphaproteobacteria > Minwuiales > Minwuiaceae > JALXAG01. The sequence continues at coordinate 4,493 of JALXAG010000203.1, forward strand.
AACTCCCCGCACAGGCGGAAAGAAGCAACAACCCCAGCAACAACGAAACCCGTACCGCCACCCGGATCATTCATCCCCTCCCAGCGTTACCGCCCTGCACCACCAGTCCGGCCGCCGGCGGCTCAGCGCCTCTTCGCCCGCCGCCGCCGCCGCCGCATCGCGAAACAGGGCAAAGCAACTGGCACCGCTGCCCGACATGCGCGCAAGCGACACCCCCTCCAGCCCATTCAGCAGGTCCAGAACTTCCGCGACTTCCGGCCGCAGGCGACAGGCCGCTTCCTGAAGGTCATTGCCGGCACCGGCAAGCCAGGCCAGGCATTCCGCCATTGTGGCAAAGCGCGCCGGACAAGACGACGTCGTTTTGTCTTCAACCGGCCCCACCGCCGCGAACACCGCCGCCGTTGCCAGCGCGACCCCCGGATTGACCAGCAATCCGGGCAGGGCGGGAAGGAATACGGGGCTGAGCTTCTCGCCGATGCCGCGCATGCGCATGCTTCTGCCCTCAAGGCAGACGGGAACATCGGCGCCGAGCGACAGGGCCAGAACCCGCCAATCATCCGCCCCGGGCAGGGCATCGGGAAACGCCTGGCGCAACAGGCGCAGCAACGCCGCCGCATCGGCGGATCCGCCTCCCAGCCCCGCCGGATGGGGAAGATTTTTTTCCAGATCGATGCGCAGATGACCGCGCCAGCCGCTGACCTGCCGGAAGGCATCGAGCGCACGCAGCACGATATTGCCGCAATCCGTCGTCAGCCCGGCGGCAAAGGGGCCGGACAGGGTCAGACCGTCGGCATCGGACAAGCGCACGGCAAGCCGGTCGCCGTAATCGGCGAAGGCAACCAGGCTGTCGAGAAGATGATAACCGTCAGGCCGCCGCCCCGACAGATGCAGGCTGAGATTGACCTTGGCCGGGGCCAGCACCTCGCACCCCCCGGCCAATGACATGGTTTCAGGCGCCACCATCCAGACCGTGCCTGATCTTGCGTTTGATCGCCGCCGCCAGTTCGGCATCGGGGTTGAAGGACAGGGCGCGCCGCCATTGAAAACGCGCTTCCCGGATCCGGCCGACCCGCCAGTAGGCATCGCCCAGATGGTCGTTGATAACCGGATCTTCCGGTTTCAGTTCGATCGCCTTTTCCAGCCTGGCGACGGCCTCGTCGTATTTGCCCGCCCGGTACAGCACCCATCCCAGACTGTCGATGATATAACCGTCATCGGGGCGCAGTTCGACGGCGCGTTCGATCATCCGCCGTGCCCGGGCGAGATTTTCCCCCCGATCCACCCAGGAATAACCGAGATAGTTCAGCACCAGCGGCTGATCGGGGCGCAGTTTCAGCGCATGGAGAAAATCCGCTTCCGCCTTTTTCCACTGACCGGCCCGCTCATAGGCGATGCCGCGGGCATAATAGAGGCTCCAGTCCTGCTCGCGCTCCTTCTTCAGCATGGCGATGGCCTTGCCATAGGCCGCCGCCGCAGCGGCAAAATCGTTGCGCCCGCGCAGCATATCGCCCAGCGCCACCCATAATTCCCGGTCGGGGTGGCGGGCGAGAATTTCCCGCAGCTTCGCCACCGCCTCGTCGCGACGACCGAGATTGTTCAGCGTCCATGCGATACGCGATTGCGCATTCCAGTAATAGGGGCTGTCCGCCGCCACCCCTTCATAAGCCTTCAGGGCCGCCCTGTAATTGCCGTTGCGCTCATGGACCTCGCCCAGCATCGTGAGAACGCCCGGATGGCCGGGGCTGAGCCACAAGGCCAGATTGCCATAGACCAGCGCCAGGGAGCGGGCATTGTCCTGCGCCAGCACCGTTGCCGCGCCGAGCAGGGCCTCGGCCCCGCCGTCCGCAGCCTTTTCCAGAAAGGGTTTCATCCGCCCTTGTGCCAATTGTTCCATGGCGGCGGCGATCACCGGATTCGGCCCGTTTTCGGCAAGGAACTTCTCGAAATATTCCAGCGCTTTCTGCCGCTGCCCGCCACGGGCGAGAAAGGCGGCATGGGCCAGCGCCACCCGCAGCACATTGCCCGCGCGCGTCTGCAACGTGGTTTCATAGGCCTTCATCGCATCCTTGCGCCGGCCGGCGAAATCGTAGATCAGGGCGGTATGAAAGGCCCGGAAGGGTTCGAAGGCCTGATTGCCATCCAGCGCCACCAGCGCATCGAGCGCGGCATCGACATCGCGGCGTTCCATGCCGGCCCAGGCAACGATCAGCGGCCCGAGCAGCGACATGAAGCCGGCGCGCGGCGCCGCATCGATCGCCGCGATTGCCGCGCCGGGGCGGCCATTGCGAAACGCCTCCACCGCCAGGGTCAGATTGGCCAGCCCGTCCTTGGGATTGTTATCGAGCAGGCGCCGCGCCAGCGCCGCCGCCTGTTCCGTTCTCCCGTCCTGCAGCATGAGGACGAAAACCTGCCGCTGGAGCCGACGGTTATCGGGATCGGCCGCAAGCACCCGGCTGAAATATTCGACGGCACTGGCCGTATCCCGCTCCATCCCGGCGATACGCCCGGCCAGATAGCTGCCGGAAACCGATCCTTCCGCGATGGTGACGCGTTGCCCCGGCCCGTTGCCCGGCACCGCACATCCGGCCAGAACGGCCAAAGCCAGCAGGCCCGCCATGCGCATGACAGGCCGGGACAGTCTTTCGCGCCAGGCAGGCAGGGTGGCGGAGGGCATAGCGAACATGAGCATCCGGATCTCTGTTAAAAACGCATCATCATAAAACAGCCCCTCGCCGATTAAGGCAATGGCTAATGCGCGTCCAACGTCATACGGATGGGGTTTCCGCCCCGACGGATCGGATTCCGTTGTCCGGAAGCAGGCCCTTACGCGTTCGGATAAGTTACATGTTCGGATAATTGGGGCCGCCGCCGCCTTCAGGCACCGTCCAGACGATGTTCTGGGTCGGATCCTTGATATCGCAGGTCTTGCAGTGCACGCAGTTCTGCGCATTGATCTGCAGCCGGGGGTTGGAGCCATCGTCATCGCGGACGATCTCATACACCCCGGCCGGGCAGTAGCGTTGTTCCGGCGCATCGTATTCGGGCAGGTTGATGCGGATCGGCACTTCCGGATCCTTCAGTTTCAGGTGGATCGGCTGATCCTCCTCATGATTGGTATTGGAAATGAATACCGAGGAAAGGCGATCGAAACTGATCTTGCCGTCGGGCTTGGGATATTCGATTTTCGGCGCTTCGGATGCCTTTTTCAAACATTCGTGATCGGCATGGGTGGTGTGCAGGGTCCACGGCACATTGCCGCCGAACAGCTTCTGTTCGATGCCGTTGTAAAGCGTGCCGAGAACGGTGCCGAGCTTGGCAAAGGCCGGACGGAAGTTCCGCGCCTTGTACAACTCCTTGTACACCCAGGATTCCCGCACCCGTTCCGGATAATCGCTCAGCACATCGGGGGCGTCATCGCCGCTCAGCGCCTCGTACACCGTTTCCGCCGCCAGCATGCCGGTCTTCATGGCCGTGTGGCTGCCCTTGATCTTGGGCACGTTCAGGAAACCGGCGCTGCAGCCGATCAGCGCCCCGCCCGGGAACACCAGTTCGGGAATGCATTGCAGCCCGCCTTCGTTCAGGGCACGCGCGCCGTAGGATATGCGCTTGCCGCCCTCGAAGGTCGGGCGGATCGCCGGATGGGTCTTGAAACGCTGGAACTCCTCGAAGGGGGACAAATGGGGATTGCTGTAATCCAGGCCGATGACGAAACCGACAGCCACCTGATTGTTTTCGAGATGATAGATGAAGGAGCCGCCATAGGTGCTGTTGTCCATCGGCCATCCCGCCGAATGCAGCACCAGCCCCTGCTGGTGCTTTTCGGGATCGACTTCCCATAATTCCTTGATGCCGATGCCATAGGTCTGCGGATCGGCCTTGTCGGCCAGACCGAAACGGGCGATCAGCGATTTGCTCAGCGAACCGCGGCAGCCTTCGGCGAACAGGGTATAGCGGGCGCGCAGTTCAAAACCCGGCTGATAGGTGGGTTTCGGTTTCCCGTCGCGCCCGACGCCCATATCGCCGGTCACGACGCCGAGCACCCGCCCGTCATCGTCATACAGGACGTCGGCGGCGGCGAAGCCGGGATAGATCTCCGCCCCCAGCGCTTCGGCCTGCTGGCCGAGCCAGCGACAGACATTGCCGAGGCTGACGATGTAATTGCCGTGATTATGCGTTGCCTTCGGCAGCAGAAATGTCGGCAGGGCAATATTGCTGTAAGGGGTCAGAAACCAGAATTTCTCATCGGTCACCGGCGTGTTCAGCGGCGCGCCGCGTTCCTTCCAGTCGGGAAACAGCTCGTTCATGGCCCGGGGTTCGAGCACCGCGCCCGAGAGAATATGCGCACCGACCTCGGAGCCCTTGTCGATCACGCAAACCGAAATATCCCTGCCCTGTTCCTCGCACAACTGGCGCAGGCGTATCGCCGCCGCCAGACCGCTCGGCCCTGCCCCGACGATCAGGACATCGAATTCCATGGATTCGCGTTCGACCATCACTTCCGCTCCTTATGCCTTCTTACAGCTTCCCGTGTTCAGTTTCCCGGCGCCAATCGAACCATACGACCGTTCGGTCAGTTGTTATATCATTTTATCTGTTGCGTTGCAAAATAGCAGAATACCGCGCGCAGGCCAGAGTCCAGACCCTATAGCAATTGTCCCTTCCCTTTCATATGCGCCAATAAGACGCGCCGACATGCCGCCCCGAATCCGCATGTTCGCCCCGATCACAGGACAATGCACCCCACCCCCCTCGCCTGATGGATGATCGCATGATACCCTGCCCGCCGTTCATTCCATAGCGGACCATCACAGGATCATGAGCACCACCGACACAGACGCCCCGTCCCGCCCCCCGCTGCGCAGACGGCCCGATGCCCGGGCCATCAGCGAAGCGGATGCCCTGGCGGCGCTGCATTTTCTCGTGCTCTCCGGCATTCGCGATATTGCCGGGCATGAACCGGCGGACCATTTTGCCCGCAGCAGGAAAACGACCACATCCTCCGCGCCGGGGCCGCAAAGCCGTGCCGCCGCGCCGCCGCCCGCCGCCCCTCCCGTACAGACCGCTCTTCAGGGAGCTGACAGCGCCAGGCGCAGCGCCGCTGAACTGGCCGCGCAATGTAACGACCTCGCATCCCTGAAAGCCGCCATCGAATCCTTCGATCAATGTGCGCTCAGGGCCACGGCAACGCATACCGTCTTCGCCGACGGCAATCCGGAGGCAGCGCTGATGATCGTTGGCGAAGCCCCCGGACGCGAGGAAGACCGCCTGGGCAAACCCTTCGTCGGCGAATCCGGCCGCCTGCTCGACCGCATGCTTGCCGCCATCGGCCGGGACCGCGACAGCACCTATATCACCAATGTTCTGCCATGGCGCCCGCCGGGCAACCGCAAACCGACCCCGGCGGAAATCACCATCTGCCTGCCGTTTCTGAAAAGGCATATCGAACTGATCCGCCCGCAGGTGCTGTTTCTTACCGGCGGCGTCGCCGCAGGCGCCCTGCTGGAACGGCGCGAAGGCATCACGCGGCTGCGCGGGCGATGGTTCGACTATGCCGCCGCCGGGGACAGGATCCCCGTCATGGCCAGCTTCCATCCGGCCTTTCTGCTGCGCCAGCCCGAACAGAAGCGCCGGGCCTGGGAAGACCTTTTGAAAATTCAGGAAAAGCTGGAACGGAATCGGGAAAGTGCGGAGCCCGGGCAAAACCGGCCGGATCGTCAATGAAGCAGCGCCCCGTCATTGACGTTTCACCCCGGCTTTCCTAAACAGGATGAGAACTGCGTCTCATCCGGTCATCATCTTGCGGGATTTCAAGCCGTTGCGGATACCATTCCCAAAACCGACCCCCTTCACCGCCCTTGCCGGGCTATGCCGTCTTCTGCTGCTGGCGCTGCTGCTGCCCGCCTCCGCCATTGCGGCGGACCGGCCGGAGCGGCCGGCACCCCTGGCCCTGGACGGCAGCTCTCTCATCCGCCCTGTGCTGAGCGAGCGGGATGCCGGCACCTACCGGCAGATCTTCGCCCTGCAGGACGAGGGAAAGTGGAAAACCGCCGATAAGCTGATCAAAACCCTGAACGACCGGCTGCTGATGGGCCATGTGCTGGCCCAGCGTTACCTGCATCCCACCCGCTATCGCGCCAGCTATCCCGAACTGCATATGTGGCTGAAGCGCTATGCGGATCACCCGGAGGCCCGGCGCATTTACGCGCTGGCCCGCAAGCGCCACCTCAAGGGCTGGAAGGCCCCCACCCCGCCGGTCCCTGCGGGAAACCTGGTGCTGACACGCGCCGCCGGCGAACCGCCCGCCTACCGTCCGCGCCAATATCGCGGCCGCGTCATCCGCGGCAAGGTGCGCTACTACAAGCGCATCATCGCCAAACGTCTGCGCCGCGGACAGCTGACAAAGGCCACGGCCCTGCTGGGCTACCGGGAAATGCAGAAACTGTTCGACCCGGTGGAATACGATATCCAGCGCGCCAAGATTGCCGGGGCCTGGCTGCGCGCCGGCCATTTTCGGAAGGCTTATGACCTGGCCTCCCGCGCCGCCGCCCGTTCGGGCAAATACACGATCAACGCCGATTGGTGGGCCGGACTGGCTGCCTGGCGGCTGCAACGCTACGATACCGCCGCCAAACATTTCACACGTGTTGCCCGTTCCCGGGCCGCCGGCCAATGGGGCGCCGCGGCCGGGGCCTTCTGGGCCGGCCGCGCCCTGATGCGCGAACAGCGCTTTGCCGAAGCGGAGAGGATGCTGCGCCTTGCCGCCGCGCAGAGCGGCACGTTCTACGGCATTCTCGCCGCCCGCCTGATCGAAGGACGCAGCCGTATCTCCTGGTCGCTGCCCCAGGGCGATCCGAAGGAAATACGCCGCCTTCTCGCCCGGCCCGAAGCCCGGCGCGCCATAGCCCTGGCCCAGGCGGGACAGCCACAACGGGCAGACAGGGAACTGCGCCTGCTGGGCGGACGCATGCGCGGGTCGATGAAATCCCTGTTCGCCATTGCCGCCGCGCTGAACACGCCTTCCCTGACCCTGCGCATCGGCGAAACCCTGGCCCAGCGTGAGGAAAGCGGCTATGAGCTGGCCGCCTATCCGGTGCCGGGATGGCGGCCGCAGCATGGCTATATTCTCGACCGGGCGCTGCTGTTCGCCTTCGTCCGCCAGGAATCGCGTTTCAACACCCGCGCCAGAAGCGGTTCCGGCGCCCGCGGCCTGATGCAGGTCATGCCTGCCACCGCCCGCTTCGCCGCCAGCGGCAGCCGCCTCGGGCGGCCGACGAAACAGCGCCTGTACCAGCCGGAATACAACCTGGCCCTCGGCCAGCGCTATCTGCAGATCCTGCTGGAGGATCCGCTCATCCAGGGCAATCTTCTGAAACTCGCCATTGCCTATAATGCCGGGCCGGGCAATCTGAAAAAATGGGTCCGTCAGGCCCGCACCGACGATCCGCTGCTGCTGATCGAGGTCATGCCCTCGCAGGAAACACGCGCCTTTGTCGAACGGATACTGGCCAATCTGTGGATGTACCGGCAGAGGCTGGGACAGGCAGCACCGTCGCTTGACGATCTGGCGACAGGCCGGTGGCCGCGTTATAAAAGCCTGGACGGCGACATCGATCTGGCGCCTCCTTTCAGCATCCCGCAAAGACAACAGGCACGCAAATGAGCAGAATTGACGAATCGCGCGAATTCATCCCCGTCAACATCGCGGTGATGACCGTCTCCGACACCAGAACCGAAGAAACCGACAAATCCGGCCGCGCCCTGATCGAACGGATTACTGAAGCCGGGCATAAGCTGGCGGCACGGGCCATCGTCCGCGATGAAATCGACGCCATATGCGCCCAGCTCAACGCCTGGATCGACGATCCGGCGGTGGAAGTGGTGATTTCCACCGGCGGCACCGGCGTGACCGGACGCGATGTCACGCCCGAAGCCTTCGCCCAGGTGTGGGAGAAGGAAATCCCCGGTTTCGGCGAATTGTTCCGCATGCTCTCCTACCAGAAGATCGGTACATCGACCCTGCAGTCGCGCTGTTGCGGCGGCGTCGCCAAGGGAACCTATCTGTTCGCCCTGCCCGGCTCTCCCGGCGCCTGCCGCGACGGCTGGGACGGTATCCTGCGCGATCAGCTCGATATCCGCCTGCGCCCGTGCAACTTCGTCGAATTGCTGCCCAGGCTGCGCGAACACGAGCAAAGCCGCGGATAAACCCCGCGGCTTCGGGCCGCGCACAGATCTGCGGCATCGTCGACATCGCGCAGGCATTCGCCCGACAATGGCGGGCGGTGGCGCATATTCGCCAGCAGCCTCTGCAATACATCGGGCCGCGACCAGCGAATACCGCTGAAGGCACCGCCCGCCGTCAGTTCCGTGCGCCCCAATCCGCTGTGGCGGCAATGACGAATGCCGATCAGCCAGAAACCGCCATCCGCCGACGGACCGATTACCATCGGCCGGCGCGCCAGCGCCCGGAAGGCATGATCGATATGCACGACCTCCACTGCCGGAATATCGCCGCCGATCAGCACCACCCGATCCCCTGCCCGCCACGGCCCCTGCAGGGCATGGCGCATCCGCCGCCCCAGATCGCCCTGCCCCTGGGGCAGGCGTGCCCGCCAACGCGGCCAGAAGGCGCGACCGGCGGCGAAACGATCGGGCGTGACCGCCAGCACCAGCCGCCAGCGGCGATCGCGCCCCAAACGGCACAGCAGGGCATTCAGACTGTGACGATAAAAACGCCAGGCCGCCATCATCCCGATATCGGCCGCCAGACGGGTCTTGACGCAGCCAAAGCGCGGCGCCTTGACCATGACGATCAGAATTCGCCTCATTTTCTCCCCGCCTTCCCCGCATAGAATGGCGCAATACGTTGCGGCGCCACCCCGGCGTAAAACATGGAAAGACAGATGAGATTCCGCATCACACGGCGCATGGCGCCGTCGCGCAGATAACGCTCAGGCGATGTCCGCGCCGCATGATTCAGCAATACCGGCGGGCGGGCGAGCGAGCGCATCAGCGCGGCATCCTCCATGATCGGAATCGGCGGAAAGCCTCCCGCCGCCTCGTAGATATCGCGGCGGATCAGCAGCCCCTGATCGCCCCAGGCCAGGCCGAACAGACGGTGACGCAGGCGGGCGCCGGCCTCGATCAGACGGAAGATGAC
>JALXAG010000204.1 GCA_026992315.1 Sneathiellales bacterium
GCGCACATGCATGGCATCGCTGTCGGCGGTGGAATGGACGGCCACCGTCTTGATGCCCATTTCACGGCAGGCGCGATGAATTCTCAGTGCCACTTCGCCGCGGTTGGCGATCAGGATCTTTTCGATCATGGCCGCATCACTCGATGATCATCAGCGGCTGGCCGAATTCCACCGGCTGCTCGTTCTCGACCAGGATATGGGTAACCTTGCCGGCCCGGGGCGCCGGAATCGGGTTCATGGTTTTCATGGCTTCGACGATCATCAGCGTCTGCCCCTCGCTGACCGTATCGCCGATGCTGACGAAGGGGCGCGCCCCCGGTTCCGGCGCCATATAGGCGGTGCCGACCATCGGCGATTTCACCGCGCCGGGGTGGTTGGCGGGATCTTCCTCCGCCATGTTTTCGGCCGGGGCGGGGGCCGGCGCGCCGGCTGCAGCGGCAGGGGCAACGGCCACCGGCGGCGCTGCCACCGGTGCGGCCCTGGAAATGCGGATCGAGGTGTCGCCCTGTTTCCATTCGATTTCCGACAGGTCGTTGTCGTGAAGAAGATTGGCCAGCGCCGTAATGGCGTCGTTATCGACCTTGATCTTGGTCATCGCGTTTCTTTTCCTTTTACTTCTCCGCCCCTTCGCCGCCGGCGGCTGCCAGCGCGTCGATGGCAAATTTGTATCCGTCCGCCCCGCAGCCGCAGATCACGCCCCGGGCAACAAGGCTGATATAGGAACGGTGGCGAAACTCTTCCCGCTGATGGATGTTGGACAGATGTACCTCCATTACCGGCTTGGCAACCGCCTTCAGCGCATCGTGCAGGGCGATCGAGGTATGGGTATAGGCACCGGCATTGATGACGATGCCGGTAAAGGCCGGATCCATGGCCTCGTGCACCCAACTGACGAGCTCGCCTTCATGGTTCGACTGGCGGAAATCGATCTCCAGCCCCAGCCGGTGGCCGTGATTGATGCAGAGGCGTTCGATATCGGCCAGGGTTTCCGTGCCATAGATGGCGGGTTCCCGTTTTCCCAGCAGATTGAGATTGGGGCCGTTGAGAATCAGAATGCGGGCCGGCATGTGCTGTCATCCAAAGCGAATACGATTGATTCCTGTGTTTATAGTGCCTTTTTGGGGTCAGGAAAACCGCTCCATGCAGCGGCGGGGCACAATCGGCACATATTCTTCCGGGGGGAGGGAAAAATTGCCGCAGCGGCGCCGATTTCGGCCCGGCGGCCCTTGCAGCGGTTGATCGCGGGCGGCTGCTTGATCATACTCCGCCCCGAACGCCGGCACGGGCCGGAGTATCTGGCAACCAGGGCACGAGGTGGTGCAATGCGTGTGATCATTAATGGCGAGAACAAGGATCTTCCCCGGCCGATGAGCGTGGCGGAACTGCTTGGCGATCTGGGGCTGAACGCAGAGAAGGTGGCTCTGGAACGCAATCTGGAGATCGTGCCCCGTTCCGATTATGCATCGACCCGCCTGGAAGAGGGCGATCGCATAGAAATCGTCCATTTCATCGGCGGTGGCGATCACGATGACGGCGGAGATGACGATCCGCTGACGATCGCGGGGCGAAGGTTTACGTCGCGCCTGCTGGTCGGTACCGGCAAGTATCGCGATTTCGAGGAAACGGCGCGGGCCATTGCCGCCTCGGGTGCCGAGATCGTCACCGTCGCCGTGCGCCGGGTCAATATTTCCGATCCGGCCCAGCCGATGCTGGTCGATTACGTTTCGCCCGAAACCTACACCTATCTGCCCAATACCGCCGGCTGCTACACGGCGGAGGATGCCGTGCGCACCCTGCGCCTGGCCCGAGAGGCCGGCGGCTGGGATCTGGTCAAGCTGGAAGTGCTGGGCGATCGGAAAACCCTCTATCCCGATATGACGGAAACCCTGAAAGCGGCGGAAAAGCTGATTGGCGAGGGTTTCAAGGTCATGGTCTATTGCAGCGACGATCCGATCATGGCCAAGCGGCTGGAGGAAATGGGCTGCGCTGCCATCATGCCGCTGGCCGCGCCGATCGGTTCGGGGCTGGGGGTGCAGAACCCGGTCAATATCCGCATCATCGTCGAGCAAAGCGAGGTGCCGGTGCTGGTCGATGCCGGGGTGGGGACCGCATCGGATGCCGCGGTGGCGATGGAACTGGGCTGCGACGGCGTGCTGATGAACACCGCGATTGCCGAGGCGAAGGACCCGATCCTGATGGCGCGGGCGATGAAGGCGGCCGTGGAGGCCGGCCGCCTGGCATACAGGGCCGGGCGCATGCCGCGCAAACGCTATGCCGATCCCTCATCGCCGCTGGCCGGGCTGATCTGAAGCGAGCGGGCCGATGCATTCCCGGGGGCGCCGGCGTCAACCGGCGCCTTTTCCCTGCCGTTTGCAACTTGCCTTTAGTTTCATATGAAACTAAAATAAGGGCAGAAGAGAAGTGCCGGGCGGTCAAGGACCCGGTGCAGTTGCAGAGGGCAAGAGGATATGGAAGACCTTTGGGAAAACCCGATGGGCACGGATGGATTCGAATTCATCGAATATGCCGCGCCGGATCCTGAAGCGTTGGGCAGATTGTTCGAACAACTCGGTTTCACCGCCATCGCGAAGCATCGTTCCAAGGATGTGATCCTGTACCGGCAGGGCGATGTCAATTTCATCGTCAATGGCGAGAAGAGCGGCTTTCCCCGTTCCTTCGCCAGCCTGCACGGCCCCAGCGTCTGTGCCATCGCCTTTCGGGTGAAGGACGCGGCCAGCGCTTATCAAAGAGCCATGGAAAAAGGCGCCTGGGGGGTGGAGAGCCATGTCGGCGCCATGGAGCTGAAAATCCCCGCGATCAAGGGGATTGGCGACAGTCTCATCTATCTGATCGACCGTTACGGCGAGCGGGGCAGTATTTATGATGTCGATTTCGTGCCCCTCGAAGGGGTCGATCAGCATCCGAAGGGGGCCGGTCTGACCTATATCGATCATCTGACCCATAACGTTCATCGCGGCCGGATGGAGGAATGGGCCGATTTCTATGAACGCCTGTTCAATTTCCGCGAGATCCGCTATTTCGATATCGAGGGCAAGCTGACCGGGCTGAAGTCGAAGGCGATGACCTCTCCTTGCGGGAAGATCCGCATTCCGATCAACGAAAGCTCGGACGATAAATCGCAGATCCAGGAATATCTGGAAGCCTATCGCGGCGAAGGCATTCAGCATATCGCTCTGGGCACCGAGGATATCTATGCCACCGTCGAATTGCTGCGGGAACGCGGCGTGCCCTTTCAGGAAACGCTCGATGCCTATTACGATCAGGTCGATGCCAGGGTTCCCGGTCACGGGGAGGATCTGGAACGTCTGCGGCGCAATCACATCCTGATCGACGGGGCCCCGCAGGAAGGGCAGGGGCTGCTTTTGCAGATCTTCACCCATAACGTGATCGGGCCGATCTTTTTCGAGCTCATTCAGCGCAAGGGCAACGAGGGGTTCGGCGAGGGCAATTTCAAGGCCCTGTTCGAATCGATCGAATTGGATCAGATCCGCCGCGGCGTTCTCAAGGAAGCCTGATAGGGCTGCAGCCGGAACCGGGGGCGGACGTCCCCGGTTTTTTCCTATCGCGGCTGCGATTATGCTGTGATCCTATCGCATGACACCATAAGGGGAGAGAGATGCGCCTGTACGATTATTTCCGTTCCTCGGCCGCCTATCGGGTACGGATCGTTCTGAACCTCAAGGGGCTGGAGGCGGAGCGGATTTACATCCATCTGGCCAAGGGCGAACAGCACGGCGAGGCATACAAGGCGGTCAATCCGCAGGGGCTGTTGCCGGTATTGGTGGACGATGACGGGACCACCGTCAGCCAGTCGCTGGCGATCATCGAATACCTGGACGATATCCACCCCAATCCCCGCCTGTTGCCTGCCGACACGCCGGGCCGCGCCCGGGTGCGGTCGCTGGCTTATCAGATCGCCTGCGAGATTCATCCGCTGAACAATCTGCGGGTGCTGAAATATCTCACTGGCGAGATGGGGCTCAGCGAGGAGCAGAAACTGACCTGGTATCGCCACTGGATCGCCACCGGTTTCGAGGCATTGGAGAAGTCCCTTGCCGCCAGCCCGGAAACGGGGGACTTCTGCCATGGCAACCAGCCCGGCCTGGCCGATGTCTGCCTGGTGCCGCAGGTCTTCAATGCGCGGCGTTTCGAATGCGATCTCAGCGCCTATCCGACGATCACGCGCATCGCCGATCACTGCAATACGATCGATGCCTTTGCTGCCGCCGCCCCGGCCCGCCAGCCGGATGCCGGCTGACTTTCACTTCCGGCCGGGCACCTTTTGCCGTGATGGCGTTCAGCTGCCTTCGGCGGCGCGGCGGGCCTCGGCAATCAGGTTGACGAAATCCTCTTCCTCGATGGCGCCGGGAATGAGGCGCCGGCCGATGACGAAGGCAGGGGTACCATTGATGCCGAGCGCCTGGGCCAAAGCCAGGTTACGGTCGATCAGGGCCTGGGTTTCGGGGGCCTTCATGTCGGCGCGAAAGCGCTCCATATCCAGGCCCAGCCCTTCGGCGATGCCCATGATCCGTGCCTCGTTGAGGCGGAATTTCGCCCCCATCATCACCTTGTGCATGGCTTCGTACTTGTTCTGACGGGCCGCGGCGATCGCGGCTTTGGCGGCGAGCACCGAAACCGGCCCCAGAATGGGAATTTCCTTGAAGACGATGCGGACATTGCCGTCTTCGGCCAGTACCTTCATCAGCTTCGGGAATACCCGTTTGCAGTAACCGCACTGATAATCGAAAAATTCGACGATGGTGACATCGCCCTGCAGATTGCCGCCGTTGAAGCGCGGGTCGTCTTCATACAGGACCTTGGCATGGCGGGCGAGGGTATCGCGCAGGCGTTGTTCCTCGCTCAACTGGCGCTTGGCCTGCAGGGCGTTCATGGCGCGCACCAGCACTTCCGGATTTTCGATCAGATAGGATTCGATGATCCCCTCGACGGCAGCCCGCTGGCGCTGATCCAGCGCCTGTTGCGCGCTTGTGGCATCGCGGCCCTTGAAATAGGCGATGCCGCCGGCAAAGACAGCAGCCAGAAGCAGCAGTATTGCGGCCAGGGCCACGGCCGGCCTTCCGGTTGAATTCATTTATCCTTGTCCTTCTGTGCGTAATTGATGATGTCCTGACTGCGCAGCCAGGCGGGCGATCCCTTGGGCAGGCCCAGCGCGGCGCGCCTGGCCAGATCGAGCGCCCGGCGGCGATGTCCGGTCAGCAGGGCGTATTCGGCACTGGCGAACTGGGCCATCGCCTCCTCGCCCTGACGGGCATAAGCTTCGCCGAGAAGCCGCCAGGTGGCAGGCAGGAAAGGATCGAGCCGGGTGACCTTCTCCAGCACGGCGCGGGCCTCCCCGACATTTTCCGGCGTCGGCGCCGCCAGCAGGCTCTGACCGAGGCCGAGCAGCAATAACGGCTCCTCAGGCATCAGTGCCACGGCCTGCCGGTAGGGGGGGATGGATTTTTCGATGGCGCCGTTCTCGTAATAGAATTGGCCTTTCAGTTCCCACAGATACGGATCCCGCGGTTTTTCGCCGATCAGCCCGTCGAGAATGGTTATTGCCTTCTCCAGCTCCGGAATGCGGAAATAGGCGATGGCGCGGGCATAGCGGGCGGGAAAGCTGTCATCCTCTTCCGGGTACTGGCTGAAGGTTTTTTCCGGCCGGTTGATGAAGGCACGCAGCTTGGCCTGCATGCGTTCCAACGCCTGCTGACGGGCCGGATCGGTCGGTGTGTCGTAATGAGGGGCTTTTTCCACCCGCTGACGCAGGCGTTCTATGCGGTCGCTGGAAATGGGATGGGTGCGGGCATAGGGATCCTGCTGTTCGGCAAGCAGCATTTCCTGATCGCCGAGAATGTCGAGAAAATCGAGATAGCCGCGACCGCTGATGCCGGCGCGTTCCAGCAGGGTGGCGGCAGCCTGATCGGCGGTGCTTTCCTGGGCGCGGCTGAAACTGAGATAGTTGCGGGCACTCATCGACTGCCCGCCGGCGACGATGGCCGCCCCGGCCTGCCCGCCGCCGCCGATCGCTGCCGCGGCTCCCAGCAGGAAGGTCAGCATCTGTTCGGCGCTGAGGCGGTTGCGGGCATCGAGATTGCGTACCAGATGCCCGCCTTCGATATGGCCGATTTCATGGGCAAGCACACCGATGAGCTGATCGGCTGTCTGCGCCTTGTCGATCAGGCCGGTGAAAATGAAAATGCGTTGCCCGCCGGCAACGAAGGCATTGATGCGTTGATCGTTGACGATATGAATATACACTGCCTGCGGGTCGAGCGATGCCGCCTTTAACAGCGGGGTTGCATAATCCCTTAGGGTATGTTCGATTTCGGCGTCGCGGATCAGGGCAAGACGCGCATATGCCTTGCCGGGCAGCGCGGCGATCAGGGCCAGAGCTGGAAGGGCGATGAGACAGATGCGTAGCAGGCGGTGCAAAAAAACGGTTCTCCCTTCATTGAAGCCGATGCGGCGGATTTTCCTTCGTTCCCGCCGGCTTGCGCCTATGGAAACTAGGGGGGCTTTTCCTCTGCGTCAAATCACCTTTGGCGGTTTGCTGCTGCTTCTTTCCGCCTGTGCGGCGACGCCGAAGCTCGGCGAAGAGGGCAATGTAGACGGATATCTCGGCGGAATTGCGGCGGATGAGCCGCGGGCGGCCCTGATCGGGCGGGATATTCTTTCGGCCGGCGGCAGCGCCGCCGATGCCGCCGCGGCCACCTATTTCGCCCTGGCCGTGACCTACCCTCATGCCGCGGCGCTGGGCGGCGGCGGATCCTGCCTGTATTACGACCGCAAGAGCAACAAGGTCGAGGCGCTGGAATTCCCCATCCGCCGCGCGGCGGCGGGTGGGCCGGTCGGGGTACCGGGCAATGTGCGCGGCTTCACCGCCCTGCAGGCGCGCTACGGGGTGCTGAAATGGTCCAGCGTGGTGGCGCCGGCCGAATCCCTGGCCCGTTTCGGCGTGCCGGTTTCCCGCGCCTTTGCCGCTGCCGGCGATTCCCTGCCGCTCGATACTGCACTGAACGAACCGGCGCGGCAGGTGCTGATGCGCGCCGACGGGCGCATCAAGGACGAGGGCGATACCCTGGAACAGGTGGCGTTGTCGACATTGCTGGCCCGTCTGCGGATTGCCGGTGGTGCCGATCTGTATATCGGACAGGCCGGGAAGTTGTTCGTCGAGGGGGCGAACCAGCAGGGCGCGCGGCTCAGCATGGACGACATGCGCGCCACCCTGCCGCGCTGGCGCAAGCCCCGCCAGGTCGAGGCGGGCAATCTGCGCATGAACGTCATCGATAACGGCGGCGGGCGGGCCTTCAGCGCCTTCTGGTCGCGCGCCTATCGGGATCGCGGCATTCTCGATCAGGCGCAGAAGGTATCGCCGCGTGAATTCGCCGATGCGGCGGCTGCAGCCCTGCGGCAGGTTCCGGAAACCATGCCGGTCGACAGCAAGGCCAGTACCGGCTTCGTCGCCATCGACAGCAAGGGTAATGCCGCTTCCTGCGTGGTCAGCATGGGGCGGCCCTTCGGCACGGGCAGGCTGAATGGCATCGACGGGGTTCTCATGGCACCCGCGCCGGTCCCGGGCGCCGATGAAAGCGCCTTTATCACGCCGCTGCTCGGCGTCAATCTGTTCGCGAAGGATTTTTATCTGGCCGCTGCCGGCACGGGGGCGCAGCTTTCCGTCGCGACCGTCGGCCAGATCGGCGTCAGGCTGCTTTCCGCCGGTGAGGCATTGGCGCCGGCGATTGCCGCGCCACGGGTGTTCCGCGCCCGCCCCGGTGCGCCGGTGCTGGCGGAAAAGGGGGCGATGCAAGGCAGCGATATCGTTCCGGTGCGCGCATTGGGGCTTGTCAATGCTGCCTTTTGCTCGCGCGGTTCGCCCAGCGAACGCGACAGTTGCGCCATTGCCAACGATCCCCGGGGTTACGGTCTGGCCACGGGCGGGGAGGGGTCCTGAAATGAAGCTGTCCGTTCGCGGCGATATCCGCCCCTTTCTGGCCATGGAGGTTATGAAGGCCGCCAATGACCGCGCCGCGACAGGCGGCGATGTCCTGCATCTGGAAATCGGCCAGCCTTCGACA
Source organism: Sneathiellales bacterium (assembly GCA_026992315.1). Taxonomy (GTDB): domain Bacteria; phylum Pseudomonadota; class Alphaproteobacteria; order Minwuiales; family Minwuiaceae; genus JALXAG01. The sequence continues at coordinate 8,100 of JALXAG010000204.1, forward strand.
TCCGCGCCCGCCCGGGTGCTGGAAGCGGCGCGCGATGCCCTGTTTACCGATACGCTGGGCTATACGGAGGCGCTTGGCATCCGCCCCCTGCGCGAGGCCATCGCCCGCCATTACAAGGCGTGGTACGATTATGACATTGCCCCTGAGCGGGTGGCCGTAACCACCGGTTCTTCGGGCGGTTTCGTGGTGGCGTTCCTTGCCGCCTTCGATGCGGGGGATCGGGTGGCCCTGGCCGCGCCCTGCTATCCTGCCTATCGCAATATTCTCAAGGCGCTGGATCTGGAAGCGGTGATCCTGCCCGCGAACGCGGCCAGCCGTTTCCAGCCCACGGCCGCCATGCTGCAGGCGCTGGACAAACCGGTGCAGGGGCTGCTGATCGCCAGCCCCTCGAACCCCGCGGGCACGATGCTTGAGGCCGAGGTGATGGCGGAACTGGCGGCTCATTGCCGGGATGAGGGCATCACCATCATCTCTGACGAGATCTATCACGGCATCACCTATGAGCGGGCGGCGGAAACCATTCTGCACCAGGCGCCGGATGCGATCGTGGTGAACAGCTTTTCGAAATACTTCTCCATGACCGGCTGGCGCGTCGGCTGGATGGTCCTGCCCGAACCCATGGTGGCCGTGGCCGAAAGGCTGATCCAGAATCTGTTCGTGTCGGCCCCGGCGATATCCCAGCACGCGGCCCTGGCCGCCTTCGATGCCGGGGATGAATTGCAGGAAAATCTGGCCCGTTACACCCGCAACCGCGACATCCTTCTTTCCGGCCTGCCGGCGGCGGGGATAGACCGTCTGGCGCCTGCCGACGGCGCCTTTTACATTTATGCCGATATTTCCCGCTTCACCAACGATTCCGAACAATGGTGCCGCCGGCTGCTGCAGGATACCGGGGTGGCGCTGACCCCGGGCACCGATTTCGACCGCGACAACGGCAGCCATTTCGTCCGCTTTTCCTTTGCCGGCAACGAGGCGCAGATGCGCCAGGCCGTCGAACGCATTGGCGGCTGGTTGCATAAATCCGCCTGATTGACGATCCTGTCCTTGCCGTGCCTTGCGTGCGGACGGACATATGTAACCGGAGAGGATATGGAGCGATATTCGGCATTGATTCTGGCCATTGCCGGGGCCATTACCGCCCTGTGGGCAGGGGTATACTGGCCCTGGGCGCTGGTGCTGGCGGTGCCGTTGTCGCTGCTTGCTCTGCTGGGGATTTACGATCTGCTGCAGCAGCGTCACAGCCTGCTGCGCAATTACCCGATACTGGCGCATATGCGCTGGCTGTTCGAGGGCATCCGCCCGGAGATCCGTCAATATCTCATGGAAGGCGACGGCGATGCCGTGCCCTTTACCCGCGAACAGCGCAGCCTGGTTTATCAGCGGGCCAAGGAAGAAGCGCAGGCGCTGCCCTTCGGCACGCAGCGCGATGTCTATTCGCCGGAATATCAGTGGTTTCCTCACTCGATGACGCCATGCGCGCCGCGCGGGCATGATTTCCGCCTGACGGTCGGCGGTCCCCAATGCCGCCAGCCCTATTCCCTGTCCTTGCTGAATATTTCGGCAATGAGTTTCGGTGCCCTCAGCGCCAATGCCATTCTGGCCCTGAACAAGGGGGCGGCGATGGGCGGGTTTGCCCATGACACGGGCGAAGGCAGCGTTTCGCGCTATCACCGCCGTCATGGCGGCGATCTGATCTGGGAGATCGGCTCCGGCTATTTCGGCTGCCGTGATGAGAAGGGCCGTTTCAGCCCCGAACGTTTCGCCGAACGGGCGGGCGATCCGCAGATCAGGATGATCGAGATCAAGCTGTCCCAGGGGGCGAAGCCCGGCCATGGCGGCGTCCTGCCCGCAGCCAAGGTCACACCGGAAATCGCCGAAGCCCGGGGCATTCCGGTCGGGCAGACCTGTGTTTCGCCGGCGGCGCATACGGCCTTTTCCACGCCGGTGGAGCTGATGCGCTTCATCGCCCGCCTGCGCGAGCTTTCCGGCGGGAAGCCTGTCGGTTTCAAGCTGTGCATCGGCCATTACTGGGAATTCATGGCCATCGTGAAGGCGATGCGCGAGACCGGCATTCTGGCCGATTTCATCGTTGTCGATGGCAAGGAAGGGGGGACCGGCTCCGCCCCGCCTGAATTTTCGAACAGTTTGGGCACCCCCCTGCGCGAGGGGCTGAGCTTCGTTCACAATGCCCTGACCGGTGCAGGGCTGCGAAACCATATCCGTATCGGTGCCAGCGGCAAGATCGTCTCCGGTGCCGATATTGCCGCTGCGCTGGCGCTCGGCGCGGACTGGTGCAATTCGGCGCGCGGTTTCATGTTCGCCCTGGGCTGCATTCAGGCCCGTTCCTGTCATAACAATCGCTGCCCTTCCGGCGTGGCGACGCAGGACCCGTGGCGCCAGCGGGCCCTGGTGCCGGAAGACAAGGCCCGCCGTGTCGCCAATTTTCACCGCAACACCCTGGCGGCATTCGGCGAACTGCTCGGTGCGCTGGGGCTGAAGGAACCGCGCGAGCTGACGGCGCGTCATCTGATGCTGCGCGGCGGCGACCGCCGGGCGATGGAAGCCTGGCAATACTATCCTGCCATATCTCCCGGCGCCCTGCTGGAAGACGATGCCAATGCCCTGCCCGGAGAAGACGACCCGATCCGCCGTGCCTGGTTCCTGGCCCGGGCCGAAAGCTTTTCCCCGCTGCAGCCCTGAGCATCCGCCAACGCGGTGAACGTTGCCGAATGCCGGTCCCTGGAAGCGGTAAGGTCATTGGTGTCAGACCTTGAGGTGTAAAAAAAACCGACACTTCCGGAAAATATGGAACGATTGAAAAATATCTATTTAATACAAATGGATAGCCGGTATTTCTGCAAAAATCTTTTCCGGAAAACAGAAACGAATTATTGACCTTATTTTTGATCAATCTCTTTTGTTTTCTGAAAATTCTATACATAACAGTTATTTATAGCGGTTTCTCAATGCAACGTCTTTTCTTTTTACTGGCACATATATTGCATCGGAAAACGGACTATCAGGGGCCTGAAGACTCCGCCCGCGGCATGATGAACAACGCAGAAATGTTATATTGCTGAGAGAAGAAGCCATGAAAACAAACATATTGGGCGCGGTCTTCGCTGGTCTGATCGCCGTTGTTTCCCTGAGTGCACGGGCGGCTGTCCTGCCCCTGGAGGGGCGGCTTGAAACGGCACCCGGCAGCGGTGTCTATCAGGCCTATTACGATCCCAACATCAATGTTACCTGGCTGGCCGATGCCAATCTGGCTGCCTCCAACACCTTTGGCGTGACGGGAATCGATACGAACGGGCGAATGTCCTGGTACACGGCCTTCGACTGGATTGCGGCGATGAATGCCAGCAGCTATCTCGGTTTCAGTGATTGGCGCCTGCCGAGTTTCGATGGCAACGGTAACGGCACGATAGAAATTTACGGCGGTTATTGTTTTTATTCGGGGCCGGGCTCTTCCTGCGCCGATAACGAGATGAACTTTCTGCGCTGGCAGCAGAATATCAGTTTTCAGGGCCCTGGCTATTATTCGACCGACTCTGAACCGTTCATCAACATGTATCGCTATTACTGGTCTGATGCCGAATTGGGGATATCGGCGCGTTTATACGATTTCTTTCGCGGCTCCAGCACGGCTGCCCTCAAGCAATACAGGCTTGGGGCCGTGTGGGCTGTTCGCACGGGCGATATCGTGACGACGGTGCCGGAACCGGCGGCCATCTGGCTGACCGGGCTGGGGCTGATCGGCGTATTGGCGGCAGCCAGAGGAAAGCGCAATTCGCGCCCGACGCGAGTTCGATCATGACCCTCATCGAAGAGAGCCGATGATCCCGGACTGGATGCCGAAATTCCGTTGCGTATAAACTTGCTGGCTGCTGAAAATCTGCTGCTTGTTTTCTGCTTATGATTGGGGCCGCGGCTGATGCCGCGGCCCTTCCTTTCATTCCCCGGTCAGGCGGTTTCAATCACGCCGCCACCAGCCGCGTTTTTTCGGTTCTTTATACCGTTATTTCGGATAAAATATATAAACCTTGAAAATCGGATAAATTAATAATACCCTATAAATCGAATATAAAAGAAATATCAGATTTATCGGGTATGTAGGAGGGCCTCTGAATGGGGTGCCCAAGAATTGTTCGCAGCGGAAAGCAGCTTGGCGCCGTGATCCGGACCGCGCGCAAGAAGAAAGGCTGGCGGCAGGTCGATCTTGCCCGCCGGGCGTCGATGCGCCAGCAGCTTATTTCCGATCTTGAGAACGGCGTATCCGCATCGCGGCTGGATACCATCCTCAAGGTTCTTGCCGCGCTCGACCTCGATTTGAGCGTAACGGTCCGTCAGCCACCGCTCTTCGATCCGTCGGAGTATTAGGATGGGCCGGAAACGCAAGTCGCGCGCTTTGGATCTGTATGTCGGATCGAGCAAGGTCGGCACCTATGCACGTGCCGCCAACGGGGCTACGAGCTTTCGTTATGACAAGAACTGGATCGATTCTGGGCGATCCTTTCCTGTCTCCTTCTCCTTGCCGTTGTCGGATCGTGTCTGGACCGGCGATATTTTGACAAGTTTTTTCGACGGGCTCCTGCCGGATGACCAGACCGTCAGGGATGCCATTGCCGCCCGTGAAGGGGCGGCCAGCGCCGGGACATTCGATCTTCTGGCGGCAATCGGACGGGATTGCGTCGGTGCCTTGCGGTTTCTCCCCGCAGGCGAAGACCCCGGCGACCCGGCGAGAATGCACTATCGACCGATTGACGACGATGAAATCGCCCATCGTCTCGCAGATCTTGCGCGCGCCCCGCTCGGCATGGCGGGCCGATTGGAGGACGGCGGGACGGAAGAGGATTTTCGTATCTCCATTGCGGGCATGCAGGAAAAGACAGCGTTTCTCTTTGCCGATGGTGGCTGGCAATTGCCGCTCGGGGCGACGCCGACCTCACACATCTTCAAGCCGGCAATGCGCGAGGGAGCGAATGGGGCGGATTTTTCGGATTCACCCTGGAACGAATGGCTGTGCCTGAAACTCTGCGCCGGGTTCGGGCTGGCGTCGGCTGATGCAGAAGTTCGTCATTTCGGCAACAAGCCTGTCATCATCGTGGAGCGTTTCGACCGGCGCTGGCAGGACGGCATTCTCTATCGCTTGCCGCAGGAAGATTTGTGTCAGGCGCTGGGCGTGCCGCCGTCACGAAAATACGAGAGCGATGGCGGGCCCGGAATTCTTACTGTTCTGGAATTTCTCAATCAGGCGGCCAATCCGCGCGCGGACCGGCTGAGGTTCTTCAGGGCGCAGATCGTCTTCTGGCTTCTCGCCGCAATCGATGGTCATGCGAAGAATTTCTCGGTCTTCCATACGCCCGGCGGCTTCACTCTCACGCCCATCTATGATGTGATGAGCGCCGCACCTTATCCCGAGCTGATGCCGCAAAAAATCAAACTGGCCATGGCGATCGGCGACAAGCGCCATTACCGCCTTCAGGAGATTACGCCACGCCACTTTTACCAGATGGGCCGTGCCG
>JALXAG010000205.1 GCA_026992315.1 Sneathiellales bacterium
CGGGCGGCCAGTTCCGCCATCGCCCCACCCATGTAATAGTGATCGTCGTCATAGATCACCACCCGGCCGACGGGCCGGCGGCCGGTCATGACATCATCGGGGCTCAGCACCGGTGCGTCTTCATCCAGGGGCACGCCGCCCCGCGTCGCCCGGCCCACGCCATCGCACCGCCACCTGGCGCCGGTGGCGATCAGCACATGATCGGCGCCGACGGCACGCACATCGGCCGCCGACATCGGGCTGCCCGGATAAATATCGACATTGACCGTACGGCCGAGCAGCAAGGCGCGATGATCGTGCACCCGCATCCATTCAGCGAGCCCCGGAAGCGCCGCTTCCCGGCGGATGCGCCCGCCCAGGGATTTTTCCCGCTCGGCCAGAACGACGCGATATCCGCGTTTCGATGCGCTGAGCGCCGCCTCCAGCCCCGCCGGGCCGGCACCGACGATCAGAACGGATTCACCGGCCCGCGACGCCGATTCGATGCGTTCCGGGTGCCAGTTGCGCCGCCATTCCTCGCCCATTGTCGGATTCTGGGTGCAGCGGATCGGCGATATGGTCATATCGCCGGCAACGCAGATGTTGCAGCCGATGCATTCGCGGATTTCATCGGCCCGCCCTTCGCGAATCTTGTTGGGCAGGAACGGATCGGCAATGGATGGCCGGGCGGCACCGATCAGATCCATCTCTCCGCGGCGGATCAGGGCAACCATTTCATCGGGAGACGTAAAACGCCCGACGCCGACCACCGGCTTGCTGGTCACGGATTTGACGAAGGCGGTATGGGCTTGCTGATATCCCTGGGCGGCAAAGCGCGATGTCACGCTGTCATTGGCCCAGGCACTGACATTGACATCCCACAGATCGGGCAGTTCGGCCAGCGCCTCGACCGCTTCGCGGCCCTCGCCATCGCTGGTCATGCCGCCATCGCCCAATAATTCATCGACGGCGAACCGCACGGCAACGGCGCAGCGATCGCCGACGGCCTCTTTCGTATCCTCGATCAGTTCCCGGAACAGACGCAGGCGGTTTTCCAACGAGCCGCCATATTCATCGCTGCGGTCATTGGTGCGCCGGGCCAGGAAATGCATCGGCAGCGCCAGCCAGTGCCCGGCATAGACATAGACGATATCGAACCCGGCCCGCCTGGCCCGCAGGGCCGCATCGCGGTGCCAGCGGCGAAAAGTGCGGATATCGGCCTTGTCCATCGCCCGGGTCTGAACGGGGTGGTATCCTTCCACTGCCATCGACCGCGGGCCGAGCGGCGGCAAACGCGTGGTCAGATTGGCGCAGGAAATGCCGTTATGGACCAGCTCTATCCCCGCCAGCGCCCCGTGCTCATGCACCGCATCGCACATCATCGCCAGGGCGGGAATATCCGAATCGTCCCACAGCCGCCCCTCGATATACGGGGTAACATCGGATGTGGGATGGATCTCCACCTCCTCGGTACAAACGACGCCCCAGCCGCCTTCGGCCTTCACGGCGCGCATGGCCGCATGCCCCCTGGGATAGCGATGGCCCATGCCGTTGCAGTGCGGCACCTGATAGAAGCGGTTCGGTGCCGTCACCGGCCCGATTTGCACCGGCTCGAACAGGATATCGTAGGGCGGGGTCATCAACCGGCCCGATCCCGCCGGGACAGGGCACCCAGCACGTCGCGCCCCCGATCGGTCAAACGGCAGACCAGCCAGTCCGGTTTCAGCGGATTGTTGAACCAGGGTTCCGCCCAGCCGCGTTCGATACAGGCGCGAATGGTGCGCGGATCGATCTCGCCGCCATGCTCGTCGAATAAAGGCAGCTTGCCGCCGGGCTGGCCGAGGCCGCGTTCGAGATAGCGCCGCTGGGCTTCCGTGGGTTTACGTTTGCTCATGGCAGCAGTGTACCCGCAATGGCCGTTCTGGCAATAACAGGCGCTCAAGCCGCCGGCGTCAGCACGGCCATGAGAAACCCTGCCGTAGCCTCCAGACAGGCATCGCGCCGTTCCTTCTGCGGCTGATGGCCGCAGTCGGAAAGCACGGTGCACTGACAGTCGGCCGCGACGGCGGCAGCGATGCGGCGCAGCTGCTCCAGGGTGCCGTAGGGGTCCTCCCGCCCCTGAACGATCAGAACCGGCACCGAGATTCCCGCCAGATAGGGTTCCAGCGACCAATGGCGGAAATCCGGGTGCAGCCAGGCATCGCACCAGCCGCGGAAGGCGCAATCGGTATTATCCCCGTGATAGGGCTGCAGGCGGCGGCGCAGATCGCCGCTGGCATAATAATCGCGGGCCCGGGCAATTTCGGCAACCGAGACATCCTCGACGAAGACATGCGGCGCATACAGAACGACGGCGCGGGGCGGTGGATGGGCGTCGCCGGCATAGGCAATGGCGATCGAGGCCCCGTCGGAATGGCCGACAAGCAGAAAATCCGTGATATCGAGCGCCCGCAACAGCTCCGGCAGAACGGTGCGCGCCTCATCCTCCATATAGGACAGCGGGCGCGGCAACGAACAGGGATCGGAGCCGCCATAGCCGAAACGGCTGTAAACCAGCCCGGCGCAGCCGGTCATGGCGCAGAGCCTGTCCGGAAAATCGCGCCACAGGGCCATGCAGCCGAGTCCTTCATGCAGGAAAACGAGGACCGGCCCGTTGCCCGGAATGCGGCGATATTCAATCCGCCCGCCGCTCAGCCGGACGAAGGATGCCCCCTCCCCGCCGCCGGCGGGTCCTTCAGGCGGCATCGCGAAGTGCCGCATCCACCTGCGGCAGCCAGTCCTTAAGCCAGAGCAACGCCGCCTCCTCCGGCGCATCGGGGCCGCTGGCATCGTGCTGGGCACGCACGCCTATGCGCTTCGCCCCGAGAGAGGAAAGCAGATCGTCGAAACGCTTGCCGCCGAAATTGAAGGTGTCGGCATAAGCCATGTCGCCCAGGCCGAACACACCGTAACGGATGTGGGAAAGATCGGGCTTTGCCGCCTCGACGGCCTTGAAGAAATCGACCGCGTTATCGGGCACTTCCCCCTGACCGTAGGTCGAGGTGCAGATCAGGAAAACGCCGTCGCGTTCGAAAACGCTTTCATCCAGATCGTCCATCAGCAGCATTTCGGCCTGATGGTCGCTGTCGGCGGTGATGGCCGCGCACAGATCCTCGGCAACGATTTCGGCCGATCCGCTCATCGTGCCGACCAGAACATGGATTGTCGTGGCCAATTCTTCCTCCAATATCCGCAAAGGCCCATATCCCCGGAGCGGAGATATAATGCACATATTTCCCATAATCAATAACTAGGGTCCGGCCCCATTAATTCATTCATTCCGCGGGAGCGGATCTGTTCGCTGAACAGGAGAAAGGCTGCAGGAAATGTGGGGCATTTTCAAAGCCTTTCGACGTCGTCAGAGGGCAGATCCGCCCCGCCCTTCGGGTTTGACGGATCGGGCTCGCCTGCGGCGCAAAAGCCCCTTGAACAGGGAAAGGCCTGTCCTGCGGGACTTTTGCCGGCATTCAACCCCCATCCGCCAAACGGAATCGTATGAATTAATGGGTCCGGACCCTAGGAAATATACTGCACATTGATGTATGTTGGATCACGCGAAAAAAACAATTCCGGCGATAAGGATGCAATGAAGGCGCAAAACGGGCAAGACGGCACCAACCGGCAACAGGGAACAGACCGGCAGCAAGGTGCGGATGCACGGCAAAGGGCAGACGGCCAGGCCGATCCGTTTCTGATCGCCCTCGGCCGCCATATCCGCCAAAGACGCGGGCTATGCGGTCTGACCCGCAGAACCCTGTCGGCTGCCTCAGGTGTTTCCGAACGCTATCTGGCGCAGCTCGAAGCCGGAGAAGCCAATATCACCGTGGTTCTGCTGCGGCGGATTGCAGCCGCGCTCGATACCAGCGCCATCGCGCTGATGCAGGGGCGAACAGGCGAATCGGACCACTGGCAAACGGCACAGGATATTCTCAACCGCCTCGACGAGGCGCAACTTGCCCAGGCCGTTCAATTGCTGCAGCAGCATTTTCCCCATGCACGCAAGAACCGCCGCCCCATCGCCCTGATCGGCCTGCGCGGCGCGGGCAAAAGCACCATCGGCGCCAGGATCGCATCCTGCCTGAAGCTTCCCTTCATCGAACTGCCGCGCAGGGTGGAACGACAAAGCGGCATGCCCTTGTCCGAGATTTTCTCCCTTTACGGCGAGGAAGGATACAGACGCCAGGAAAAGCGTTGTCTGGAGCAGGTCTTATCCGAAGAATCCGATTGCGTCATCGCCACCGGCGGCGGAATCGTTTCCAACGATGAAGCCTTCGAGTTGCTGTTGTCGCATTGTTTTGTCGTCTGGCTGCAGGCCCGGCCCGAGGACCATATGAACAGGGTCATCGATCAGGGGGACCTGCGCCCCATGTCCGGACACGAGGAAGCCATGAGCGATCTGGAACGCATTCTGGAAAGCCGCCGTCCTCTTTACACAAGGGCCGATTTCACCGTGGACACATCGTCCCTGCCGCCGGAACAATCCGCCGCCCGCATCATCGCCGCCGCCGGACGCTGAGGACAAGCGGCCTTCGGAAACGAGGGCCGTTTTTCATTTTCCCCACAGGACCTTCACCGGCATTGCCGGATGAGGATTGCATTTATTTTAAACATGAACTATAATGCGGGACGCGAGGATGAATATGCATAATAAAGCATAAACCACAGAAACGCATAAGGGCAGCGAACCAGCAATGATCGATTTTCAAACCAGCCCCGACCGATACCGCCATTGGCGGATCGAGGTCGACGGCCCCGTCGCCACCCTGTGGATGGATGTCGACGAAAACGCCCCCCTGACCGGCGATTACGCCCTGAAGCTGAATTCATACGACCTGGGCGTCGATATCGAATTATACGATGCCATCCAGCGGCTGCGCTTCGAGCACCCCTCGGTCCGTGCGGTCATGCTGAAATCGGCCAAGGACCGCGTTTTCTGCGCCGGTGCCAATATCCGCATGCTGGGGCTGTCCAGTCACGGCCTGAAGGTGAATTTCTGCAAATTCACCAACGAGACCCGCCTGTCCATGGAAGATGCCAGCGAAAATTCGCAGCAAACCTATATCGCCGTGATCGATGGCTCCTGTGCCGGCGGCGGCTACGAACTGGCGCTCGCTGCGGATTACATCATCCTCGCCGATGACGGTTCCTCCTCGGTGGCGCTGCCGGAGGTACCGCTGCTTGCGGTCCTCCCCGGCACCGGGGGGCTGACGCGGCTGACCGACAAGCGCAGAATGCGCCGCGACCGCGCCGATATCTTCTGCACGCTCGAAGAAGGCATCCGCGGCAAGCGCGCGGTTGATTGGTCGCTGGTCGATGAGACCGTCTCCCGCAGCAAACTGCACGAACGGGCACTGGAACGGGCCTTGGAGGCCGCCGCCCGCTCCGACCGCCCGGCGGATGACAGCGAGGCCGTCGCCCTGCCCCCGCTTAAGCGGCATATCGGCGAGGATAAAATCACCTATGGCGAGGTTCTGACCATCGCGCTCGACCGCGGCGAACGCACCGCCACCATCACCCTGCACGCCCCGCAAAACTCGCCGCCGGAAGACATGGCCGGCATCGTCGCCCAGGGGGCGGATTACTGGCCGCTGGCCCTGGCCCGCGCCCTGGACGATGCCATCCTGCACCTGCGCTTCAATGAAGATGAAATCGGCGTCTGGACCCTGAAGACACAGGGCGCGGCCGATGCCGTTCTCGCCTATGACGCACAGATGGAAGCCAATGCCGGCCATTGGCTGATGCGTGAAATCATTCTCTACTGGAAACGCACCCTGAAGCGGCTGGACATGTCTTCACGTTCCCTGTTCGCACTGATCGAACCGGGATCCTGCTTTGCCGGCACGCTGGCGGAACTGGCTTTCGCCGCCGACCGCGCCTATATGCTCGACGGCCAGTGGGAGGATGACGACACCCCGGCGGCCACCCTGACGCTGAGCCCGATGAATTTCGGCCCCTACCCCATGGGCAACGGGCTGACCCGGCTGGAGGAACGCTTCCTTGGCGATGAAGGGGCCATCCCGCGCCTGCGCCAGATCGTCGGCCGCCCCCTCGATGCCCGCGAGGCCGAGGAGGAAGGCCTGATCACCGCCGCGCCCGACGATATCGACTGGGAGGATGAAGTGCGCATCGCCATCGAGGAACGCGCTTCCTTCTCGCCCGATGCGCTGACCGGCATGGAAGCCAGCCTGCGCTTCGGCGGGCCGGAAACCATGGAAACCAAAATATTCGGGCGGCTGACCGCCTGGCAGAACTGGGTGTTCCAGCGGCCGAACGCCGTCGGCGAAGAAGGCGCCCTGCGCCTGTACGGCACCGGCAAAAAACCCAAATACGACCGCAGGAGGGTCTGATGGCCATAGATTATCTCGAACGTATTCCCAACAATGTCGATATCGCCGACAACCGCCGCCTGAAACGGGCGCTGGAGGCATGGCAGCCTCATTATCTCGACTGGTGGAACGAAACCGGCCCCCAGGCCTGGCAGGACAAGGAAATCTATCTGCGCACCGCCGTTTCGGTTGATGCCAATGGCTGGGCCAATTTCGGCTATGTGCGCATGCCCGAATACCGCTGGGGCATCTTTCTCGCCGAACAGGCCAAGGATCGCAGGATCGCCTTCGGCATCCACAAGGGCGAGGAAGCCTGGCAGGAGGTGCCGGGCGAATACCGCGCCGTGCTGCGCCGCCTGATCGTCACCCAGGGCGATACCGAACCCGCCTCCGTCGAACAGCAGCGCCATCTGGGCGCTACCTGCCCGTCGCTTTACGACCTGCGCAACCTCTTTCAGGTCAATGTGGAAGAAGGGCGCCATCTCTGGGCGATGGTCTATCTGCTGCATGCCCATTTCGGCCGCGACGGCCGCGAGGAGGCCGATGCCCTGCTGGAACGCCGTTCGGGCGATGCCGATCATCCGCGCATCCTCGGCGCCTTCAATGAAAAGACGCCCGACTGGCTGTCATTCTTCATGTTTACCTTTTTCACCGACCGCGACGGCAAGTATCAGCTCGCCTCGCTGGCGGAATCCGCCTTCGATCCGCTGGCGCGTTCCTGCCGCTTCATGCTGACCGAGGAAGCCCATCACATGTTCGTCGGCGAAACCGGCGTCGGCCGCACCATCGAGCGCAGCTGTCAGCTGATGAACGAGCACGACACCGCCGATATCCGCGAATATGGCGGCATTCCGCTGGACCTGATCCAGAAATATCTCAATTTCCACTTCTCCGTATCGCTGGACCTGTTCGGCGCCGAAGTATCGACCAATGCCGCCAATTACTACACCATGGGTCTGAAGGGGCGCTTCCAGGAAGAACGGATCGACGACGACCATATGCTGGAAGACGCGACCTATCCGGTCATCGCGGTCGAGGACGGACGCATCGTCACCCGTCATGAACCGGCGCTGACGGCAATCAACGAACGTCTGCGCGACGATTATGTCGCCGATTGCCAGAAGGGGGTGGACCGCTGGAACCGGATCATCCGCAATCACGGCATAGATTTCGAACTGAAACTGCCGCACCGCGCCTTCAACCGCGCCATCGGCGCCTTTTCCGGCATTCACGTGACCCCGGCGGGCGATGTGCTCTCCGAAGACGAATGGCAGGCACGGCGGGACGAATTTCTGCCGACGGATGAGGAACGCGCCTATGTCAACAGCCTGATGGTGCCGGTGACCGAGCCGGGCAAATTCGCCGGATGGATCGCCCCGCCGCGGCGCGGCATCAACAACAAACCGATCGATTTCGAATATGTGAAGCTGTAAAAAAACACGCCGCCGCGCCGATAACGGCCATGAAACCGCCCCTGCCCGGAACGATTTTCCGGCAGGGGCTTCTTTTTTGTCCGGTATCCAGCGCACATGCTCTAGGATCGTCCTTTTGCGAAGGACCGGGTGCCCCATGGATATGGAAATCGACGATCTGCTCAAACGCCTCGACCGGCTGGAAGAGGAATTCGAAAAAAAGATCGAAGCCCGGCAGGCCGCCTTCCGCTACCGGATCGAAAACGGACGGGCGAAATTCGAAGAAGGGGTGCAGGCCGAACAGCGCCGCCTGAAAACGAATCTGCTGCGCTTTTTCAGGGAATCCCGCCTGCCGGAGATTCTCTCGGCCCCGGTCATCTACGCCATGATCGTTCCCTTCGTCTTTCTCGACATCGCCGTCACGATTTATCAGCTCGTCTGTTTTTCGCTGTGGCGGATCGAACCGGCCCGCCGGGACGATTATATCGTTATCGACCGCCACCGCCTGGCCTATCTGAACGCGATCGAAAAACTGAACTGCGTTTACTGCGGCTATGCCAACGGGCTGATCGCCTATGTGCAGGAAATCGCCGGACGCACCGAACAATACTGGTGCCCGATCAAGCATGCCCGCCGCGTCAGGGCCCATCATGCCCGCTACCGCCATTTCCTCGATTACGGCGATACCGATCGATTCCATGAACGCATGCAGCAGCTCCGCGACGACCTGCGCAAGGCGAAAGAGTGATCAGGACAAGCCCAGCCTCTCCCCGCCAAAGACCGGCATATATTTTCCTCTGGCGCCGGGAACGGCTGTGGGTATGATGCGCGCCATGAACGAAGATACGGCAACAGCACCGGTAATCGTCAGCCATATACCGATGATTATGCGGCGGCGCATCCGCTGGGGCGACTGCGATCCGGCGGGTATTGTCTACACCCCGCGCTTCACCCATTTCTGCGTCGAGGCCATGGAAACCTGGTTCGGGGAGATCACCGGGACAAGCTGGTATCGCCTGGGGCGGGACATGGGGCTCGGCACACCGCTGGTGCACAGCGAAATCGCCTATAAGCATCCGCTATGGCCCGGCGATGTTCTCGATGTGACCATATTGCCCGAGCGCCTCAGCCGCGCCACCTTCGGGCTGAAGTTCGAAGGACGAAACGGCGGGGGAGAGCTTTGCTTCACCGGCCATTTCGTTGCCGCCTTCATCAAAAAGGCCACCATGAAGGCCACCGGCATCCCGGCGGATTTCCGCACCCGCATGGAAGCCTATGCCCAGGCCGTCGCAACCCTGTCAGCAGAGAAACCGTCATGACCGACAGCTATAACAAGACCTTCCCCGTCACCTGGGACGAACTGCAGCGCAATGCCAAGGCCCTGGCCTGGCGGCTGGTGGAAAAAGGACCGTTCAAGGGCCTGATCGCCGTGACCCGCGGCGGGCTGGTTCCGGCGGCGATCATCGCCCGTGAGCTGGAAATCCGCCTGATCGATACGGTCTGTGTCGCCACCTATGACCATAAAGACCGCGGAGAAAGCGCCATCCTCAAAGGGGTCGAAGGGGATGGCGAAGGCTGGCTGATCGTCGACGATCTGGTCGATACCGGCAAAACGGCGCGCGTGGTGCGCGACATGCTGCCCAAGGCCCATTTCGCCACCATCTATGCCAAGCCGGCCGGCCGGCCGCTGGTCGACAGTTTCATTACCGAGGTCAGCCAGGACACCTGGATTCTGTTCCCCTGGGATTCCGAACCCCAATATGTGAAGCCGCTGATCGAACGCTGACAGCCGGAAACCTAGCCCCCGAAGAGGCGGCCTCAATCCATGGTCATCAGGGCGGCATTGCCGCCGGCCGCCGTGGTATCGACCGATACCACCCGTTCGGTCGCGAAACGGTGCAGATAACGCGGCCCGCCCGCCTTCGGCCCGGTGCCGGAAAGCCCTTCGCCGCCGAAAGGCTGCACCCCGACAACCGCACCGATCATGTTGCGGTTGACATAGGCATTGCCCACCCGCACCCGGGTGAGAATATATTGCACCGTCTCGTCGATGCGGCTGTGAATGCCGAGCGTCAGCCCGTAGCCGGTGCTGTTGATCGCCTCGCAGACCTGCCCCAGCCGGTCGCCCGCATAGGGAATGACATGCAGGACGGGACCGAAGACCTCCCGTTCCAGCCGGCCCAGATCGTCGATACGAAACGCCTTCGGGGTAATGAAATGACCGTTGGCACCCTGCACCGCCGGCGCGCTGGCGAGCAATTCGCCCTCCCGCATCATGCGTTCGGCATGCGCCTGCAGCATGGCACAGGCATCCCGGTCGATCACCGGGCCCAGATCGGTCGAGAGCAGGCCCGGATCGCCGATGCGCAGTTCGGCCATCGCCCCTTCGAGCATGCGGACGATCTTCTCCGCCACCGGTTCCTGAACGAACAGCACCCGCAATGCCGAACAACGCTGCCCGGCGGAATGAAATGCCGAACGCACCACATCGTCCACCACCTGCTCCGGCAGGGCCGTGGAATCGACGATCATCGCATTCTGCCCGCCGGTTTCGGCGATCAGCGGCAGGATCGGCCCCGGGCGGGCGGCAAGGGCGCCGTGAATGGCCTTGGCCGTTTCCGTCGAACCGGTAAAGGCGACCCCGCCAATGGCCGGATCGCTGACCAGTGCCGCCCCCAGGGCCCCGTCGCCGGGCAACAGATGCAACACCGTTTCCGGCACGCCGGCCCGATGCAGCAGGGCGACGGCATGTGTGGCAATCAAGGGCGTCTGTTCGGCCGGCTTGGCCAGCACCGCATTGCCCGCCGCCAGGGCCGCCGATACCTGACCGGTGAAAATCGCCAGTGGAAAATTCCACGGGCTGATGCAGACGAACACGCCCCGCCCGTGCAGGGACAGGCGGTTATCCTCTCCCGTCGGGCCGGGCAGGCGTTCCGGCGCGGCAAAATCGCGTTCGGCCATCAGCGCGTAATAGCGCAGGAAATCGACCGCTTCGCGAATTTCGGCAACGGCATCGCCAACCGTCTTCCCTGCTTCGCGAATGGCCAGATACATCAGATGCGCCCGGTCCTGCTCGAACAGATCGGCGGCGCGGCGCAGAATGGCCGCACGCTCCGTACCGCCCAGACGGTCCCATGCCGCGGCGGCCTCTTTCGCGACGGATGCCGCCCGCCTTGCCTGGGCGGGATCGGCTTCGGCCACTTCGCCGACGATACGGTCCAGACAGGCCGGATCGCGGATCGGTCGAGCCGTGCCTTCCTCCGCCTTGCCGCCAATCAGGGGCGCGGCGGCATAGCTCTCTTCCGCCGCCGCCTCCAGCGCCGCTTTCAGCCCGGCCGTCAGGGCGTAATCCTCCAGATCCTCGCCCTTTGAATTCAGCCGCCCCTCGCCATACAGATTGCGCGGCAGGGGAATCTTCGGATGCGGGCTCAGCCCCAGTCGCTCGACAATGCGCACCGGATCCTCGATGATCTTGGCCACCGGCAGGCTGTCGTCGAAAATGCGGTTGACGAAAGAGGAATTGGCGCCGTTTTCCAGCAGGCGGCGCACCAGATAGGCCAGCAGGTCCTCATGACTGCCGACCGGGGCGTAAATGCGGCAGGCATGCCCCTCCTCCAGATCGAACAGGGCCTCGTAGAGCGAGCCGCCCATGCCATGCAGGCGCTGAAATTCGAAATCGCGGCGGTTGCCGGCAAAGGCCGCGATCGCCGCAACCGTGTGCGCATTGTGGGTAGCGAATTGAGGGAAGAACACATCGCCCGCCGCCAGCAGCGCCCGGGCACAGGCCAGGTAGGAGACATCCGTCGCCGCCTTGCGGGTAAAGACGGGATAGCCATCGAGCCCCAGCTCCTGCGCGTGCTTGATTTCCGTATCCCAATAGGCGCCCTTGACCAGGCGGACCATCAGCCGCCGCGAGGCCCGCCGTCCCAGCCCCGCCAGCCAGTCGATCACCGCCCGCGCCCGCTTCTGATAGGCCTGCACCGCCAGGCCGAAGCCATCCCACCCGCGCAGATCCGGATCCAGTACCAGCCGCTCGAACAGTTCGAGCGACAGTTCCAGCCGCCCGGCCTCCTCGGCATCGATGCAGAAGCCGAGTTCGTTTTCCTTCGCCAGCAGGGCCAGCTGGCGCAGACGGGGCAGGAGTTCGGCGAAAACCCGCTCCCTCTGCCCGGCCTCATAACGCGGATGCAGGGCCGAAAGCTTGACCGAGATGCCGGGACGCCGCTGAATATCGCCGCGCCCGTCGGGGAGGGCGCCGAGCGCCAGGATTGCGGTTCTGTAGGCCTCGGCATACCGTTCGGCATCGGCCATTGTCCGCGCCCCCTCCCCCAGCATGTCGAAGGAGAAGCGGTAGCCCTGTTCGCGCCGGGGCCGGGATCGGGATATCGCCTCCTCGATGGTGCGCCCCTGAACGAATTGCCGGCCCATGATGCGCATGGCCTGGTTGACGGCCTTGCGGATGATCGGTTCGCCCGAACGGGAGACCAGGGCCGACAGCATGCCTTTCCAGTCCCGCTCCTCCTGCCCGGCCAGGGAGACGACACGTCCGGTCAGCATCAGGCCCCAGGTCGAGGCATTGACGAACAGCGACGAACTGTTGCCGATATGCTTTTCCCAGGCCTGACCGCCGATCTTGTCGCGGATCAGGCGATCCTGGGTTTCGGCATCGGGCACGCGCAGCAGTGCCTCGGCCAGACACATCAGCATCACCCCTTCGCGGGTGGAAAGCTCATATTCATGCAGGAAGGCATCCAGCCCGCCGCCCTTGCGCCGTTCGGCGCGCACCCGCTCCACCAATGCCGTGGCCAGGCGGGCGACCGGCTCCGCCTCCTCCTCCCGCAGGCGCGCTTCATCGATCAGATCGCGCAGACAGGCGGTTTCGTCGCGATAATGGGCCGCGGATACGGCCTGATTCAGCGGCCCGGGGGCGGTGTCGGGGTAAATCAGCGGTGTTTTTACCATAAGCCCAGCTCCTTCAGTTCCGCCGCGATCTCAAGATCGCCTTCATCGCCGCCGGTCAGATCGGCGGGGGCGTCAGCAGGGTTCAGATAACGCCAGCCCTGATGGGGCCGCCGCGCCTGGGGCACGGTCCGCACCAATGCCGGATCCAGATGCAGGGCACAGCGGCGAATGCCGTCATCGTCGCTGAAGGTCTCTATCCCCGTAATGCGCTGGCGCACCCGGATATGACCGCCAATCACCCAGTAGAGCGATCCGCCATCGAGAATTTCCGCCGCCCGGCGCGGTGTCTGGCGGGTGACATGTACCAGACGGCCGCTCGCCCCGAGACGCCGGCGCTGAATTTCCTCCAGCCGTTCGACGCTGGCCACACCGACGCAGAGTTTCAGCAGATGCACGGTCATGATCTTTCCCTCAATGCAACGGATGAATCGCCTTGAAACATCATTTTACGCTGAGCACCCAGGGGAAAGAACATGACCTTTCATCCACCCTGCATAACCGAACCTTTCGCAAGTGATATTGATATCACTATAAGGTAATGTCAATATGGATTTTCAATGCTATATCGGTTGCATGAAGCACGACGGAAACATCAGGGAAGCACAGCAGGAAACCGCCGCGGCCCCGCGCTTGCGGCGGCGGCGGCGCAGCGCGGCCGAAACACGTGAAATCCTGCTGGATGCGGCGGCCAGCGAATTCAACCGTTCCGGTTATTTCAACACCGACAGCAACAAGCTGGCCCGCATTGCCGGATATGCGCCCGGCACCTTCTACAAGCATTTCCAGGACAAGCGCGATATCTTTCTCGCC
>JALXAG010000206.1 GCA_026992315.1 Sneathiellales bacterium
GGACAGGCCCGGCCTGCGGGCGATCCTGTTCCATGGCGGGCGTCGCCGGGATCTGCTGCGTTATGTTCTGGCCGGACTATCCGGCAGGTTGCGGCACCTGAAGGATGTGAGCTTCCGCCAGGCACGGGACATCCGCATCGTTTCGCCCCGGCGACATGATATCTGCCAGATCGACGGCGATCCCGGTCCGGCCTGCCCCCTGACCGTTACTGCCTGCACCGGGGCCGGGCGGATGATCATGCCGCGCTGAATTATCCCCCTCCGCAAGACGGATCTTCCCGCGATATGCCGGGCATGCCGGCGAAATGCCGGCCCCGTCAGGGCATGCCGGCACATTGCCGGCTCGAAACCGGCAGCCCCCGGCTGCATGCTGAATACAGAACCGCCAACCGATATCCGGGGAAAGAGAATATGACGAAACTGGTCATCGCAGGTGCAGGCAAGATCGGCGCAATGATTGCGCAGATGCTGCTCGATACAGGGGATTATGCCGTCACCGTCGCCGATCGCGACGCGGCGGCACTGGATCTGATCGGCCTGCCCTATGTCACCTGCAAGGTGGCGGATATGGGGAATGAAAAGGATCTGCGCAGCCTGCTTCGCGGACAGGATGTGGTCATTTCCGCCTGTCCTTATTTCCTCAATACCGGCATCGCCCGCATGGCGCGCGAATGCGGTGTTCATTACTTCGATCTGACCGAAGACGTGGAAACCACCCGCGCCATCCGCGCCATGGCCGAAGGCGCCGATGTCGCCTTCATGCCCCAATGCGGGCTGGCCCCCGGTTTCATCGGCATCGCCGCTTATTCGCTGGCACAGAGTTTCGACGATCTGGACAGCGTGGCCATGCGTGTGGGCGCCCTGCCGAAATTTCCGACCAACCGGCTGAAATACAACCTGACCTGGAGCACGGACGGGCTGATCAACGAATACTGCAATCCCTGCGAGGCGATATACGAGGGCCAGAAGCGCGAGGTGCTGCCGCTGGAAGGCTATGAGATGTTCTCGTTGGACGGCGTCAATTACGAGGCGTTCAACACCTCCGGCGGTCTTGGCACCCTGTGCGAAACGCTGGAAGGCCGTCTGCGCTTTCTCGATTACAAGACCGTGCGCTATCAGGGCCATTGCGAGGCGATGAAACTGCTGCTGAACGAACTGCGCCTGAACGAACGCCGCGATCTGCTGAAGGATATTCTGGAAACCTCGGTACCGATGACCCTGCAGGACGTGGTGCTGATCTTCGCCACCGTCACCGGTACGAAGAACGGGCGTTTCACCCAGGAGTCCATGGCGCGCAAAATCTATGGCCGCACCATCGGCGGGCGTGAATGGTCCGCCATTCAGGTGACGACCGCCGCCGGCATCTGCGCCTGCGTCGATCTGCACCGCCAGGGGCTGTTGCCGGCGCGCGGGTTTCTGCGTCAGGAGGATGTGAAGCTGGATGATTTTCTCGCCAATCGCATCGGCCGCTATTACGAGGAAGGCACCGCCTGAATAAGCGGCCTATCGCCCCCGTTCATCGAGGCGGCGTTCGATCGCATCCCAGATCCGCGCCTCCAGACAGACATTGTCGAAACGGTTGATCTCCTGCAGGCCCGTCGGCGAGGTGACATTGATTTCGGTCAGCAACCCGCCGATAACGTCGATGCCGACGAAGATCAGCCCCCGGCGGCGCAGCTCCGGCCCGATACGCGCGCAGATTTCCCGGTCGCGCTCGTTCAGCCGGTCGGCCAGCGCCGTGCCGCCGACATGCATGTTGGAACGGGCTTCCCCTTCCTGAGGAACGCGGTTGATCGCCCCGGCGGGCTCCCCGTCGATCAGGATGATGCGCTTGTCGCCTTCGCGCACGGCGGGCAGATATTCCTGCGCGATCACCGGCTCGGGAAACTGGCTGGCGAACAGCTCCATCAGGGCCGAAAGGTTTTCATCGTCGGGCTTGAGGTGGAACACCCCGGCACCGCCATTGCCGTACAGGGGCTTGATGATGATATCGCGATATTTATCGCGGAAGTCCTGCACGTCCTCGATACGGCTGGCAATCGTCGTCGCCGGCATCAGATCGGGAAACTGCAGCACGAACAGCTTTTCCGGCGCATTGCGCACCGATGCCGGATCGTTGACCACCAGGGTTCCCGGCGGCACCATCTCCAGCAGATGGGTGGTGGTGATATAGCCCATATCGAAGGGCGGATCCTGACGCAGCAGCACCACATCCATGTCGCCGAGGTCGCGCAACGCCCGCTCGCCGAGCAGATGATGATCGCCGGCCCGCCGGTACAGGGTCAGCGGCTGCATGCGGGCCATGACGCGCCCATCGCGCAGGGAAAGGTCGCGCGGCTGATAGTAATAAAGCTCATAGCCGCGCTTCTGCGCCTCCATACCCAGAACGAAGGTGCTGTCGCCATCGATATCGATATCCTCGACGGGATCCATCTGAATTGCCACTTTGCGCGCCATCTCATGCCTTTCCGCTACCGAAATGGACATCGGACCGGATCGGATCTTCCCGGAGAGTTTCCCGGCCCGACATCATATTACCGCCGCCTCGGATCGTCCTTCAGGCGCACATGGCTGACAACTTTCTTCACACCCTTGATCATCCGGGCATGACCGGTCACCTTTTCCAGCTCCGCCTTGTCCTGGGCGATGCCGATCAGATAGATCACGCCATTGACGGTTTCAATGCTGTAATTGATATCCAGAATATCCTTGTCCGCCAGCAGGGCCGCGCGAAGCTGGGCGGTAATCCAGGCATCCTTGGCGGAATCGATAATGCCGGACTGGTCCGTGACCTGGATCTCGTTCAGCACCTCGCGCACGCCCTTGGCCTGCCAGGCGATCTTTGCCGCCTCGACCCGGTCTTCCGGTTTTTCGACACTGCCGGTCAGCAGCACCCGTCCTTCCACCACTTCGATACCGACATTGGTAAACAGCTTTTCGCTGCGTTCCAGCAGACGGCGGTTGATATCGATGCTGATCGTCACGTCATCGACGGCATTGCCGACGGAACGTTCCTGCACCGCCGCCACGCCGACCGCAGCCGCACCGCCGACCACGGCACTGGCACAGGCAGAAAGGAGGGGCAGCAGCGCGACCGCCAGCAGAATTTTTCCCATACGCGCAAAATCCGTCATCTTCACATCCCAATCTCTGTCACAGGGCCCGGATCCCGGCCGCTTCGCATCCGTCGCCGGTTACGGATATCCGCCGATCGCGGCAAGGATATGGCTTATCCATCGGCACGCCATGCATCCATAATGTGCTGAAGCCGGTATCCGCGCGCAACAAGTATCACATCAAAACGCGTCCCGCCCGTTGTAAATTCATGGCCAGCCTGCCGCCGGGCCAGATATACCGCCGCCGCCGCGGCAATGCGTCGCCGCTGTAGCGGGCCGAGTGCCGCCGCCGCATCGGCCAGCGCCGCGCGGTGCTTGACCTCGACAAAGACGAGGACACCGTTGCGGCGGGCGATGATATCGATTTCTCCCTGCCGGCAACGCCAGTTGACGGCCTCGATGCGATAGCCCTTCAGCCGCAGCAGCCAGACGGCCAGACGTTCGCTCAGCCGCCCCGCCCGCCAGGCCCGGCGGCGGTGCCGGAGTGTCATTCCCCTTCCCTCTCCGCACGCAGCGCCATGGCCCTGCGGTAGATATCGCCTTTCTTGCGGCCGGTGGCGCGTGCCACCTCCGCCGCCGCCTTGCCTGGCGGTGCCTGCTCCAGAGCCGCACGCAACAGGGCATCGATATCCTCATCCGATGTTTCCTGTGCCCTCGGCGGGGCGATCAGCAGCACCATTTCGCCACGCGGCGGAGCCTGATCGGCGAAACGGGCCAGAATTTCCTCCGCCTGTCCGGCGATCACCTCCTCATAGATCTTGGTCAGCTCGCGGGCGATCACCACTTCGCGCCCGGGCATGATCGCGGCGATGGAGCGCAGGCAGTCTTCGATCCGCCGGGGGCTTTCCAGCAGCACCAGCGTACCCGGCACGGTGGCGATTTCCTGCAGAAACGCCTCCCGCTGGCGCGTTTTGGACGGCGGAAAGCCCGCGAAATAGAACCGGTCGGTCGGCAAGCCGGCCACCATCAGCGCCGCCATGATGCTCGACGCCCCG
>JALXAG010000207.1 GCA_026992315.1 Sneathiellales bacterium
TTCTCCCTTGTCCAGCTTCTGCGCCCGCTCGACAATACGGTCGTGAATTTCCTTCTGCGCCGCAGCGGAAGCCGCCCGCAGGCGGGAAAATGCCTCTTCCAGCGCCTTTTTGTCGAACGGTTCCGCCGCCAGCGCGGCAGCGACATCGCGCCGGGCCTGGCGCAACCGCCGTACCGCGCTATCGACCTCGGCAGGGGGCTGCACCCGCCCCCACCACAGGCGCATGCGCTGATGCATATCCATCATCTGCCGGTGCATCATCGGGCTCATCATACCGTTCTGCATATAAAAGGGCGCTTCGGCCATTATCGAACGGCGATGCCAGTATCCGGCAAACAATATGCCTGCAGCCAGCAGGTTCAGCGCCAGGGAAATCGCCAGAAGCCAGCGCCAGTTTCGGGCGAACCACTGTCTCATTGCCCGCCTCCGTCCAGAACCGGATCCGCCAGATAATCGCCATCGCCGACGGCCAGAAGGGCGTAATCCTGCACCGCAGCGCCGTCATCGGGCACGGCGAATATCGGCCCCAAAGCCGTTCCCGCCAGCAAGCCGAAGGCCAGCATGCCGACAGCCCCGCCGGCCAGATGCCAGAACGAGGCGAAGCACCATTCACCGAAACGCGACAAGGGGGAAGGCCTGGGCGCACTATCGATCAGGCGGCGGGCCAGGGCATTGTTTACAGGGCCGATACGCGCCTTGTCCAGCAGGGTATCCAGCGCTTGCGCGTCCTCAAAAGCCGCGCGCAGATCGGGATCGGTTTCGATCATCCGCCACATACGCGCCCGTTTTTCCGCGGGCCAGCGCCTTTCATCGGCACCGCAGCTTTCCAGAATGGCCAGATATTCATTGCGTTCAGTCATCCGCCCGCCCCTTTCCTTGTTGCGCGTCCAGCCCCAGGGCATACCTGAAGGGCCGGAGCGTCCGGCGCAAGCGCCTGCGGCCACGGGCAAGAAGGGATTCCAGCGCTTCGACGGAAATATCCATCAGGCCCGCCGCCTCCTTCTGGGTATAATCCAGATGGTGCACCAGCGTGATAGCCGTTTTCTGACGTTCAGGCAAAGCCATGATCGCCTGTTGTACCAATTGGCCACTCTCCCGCCCCTGCCGTTGCTGAAAGGGGTCGGGATCGCGGGAAAAAAGCCCTGCATCTTCGACGGGCAGAGTATCCTTTCTTCCGCGTAAGCGGTCGATACACAGATTGCGGGTCATCCGCAGCAGCCAGTGGCCGAGCGGTGCATCGCCGCGCCATCCCCCGGCACCCTGCCATAAGCGGAGAAAAACGTCCTGAGTAATGTCTTCCGCTTCCGCCTCGTTACCCAGCAGGCGCAGGGCCAGCCCGTGAACAGGCCCTGCGAAACGTGCCACCAATGCCGAGGCTGCTTCCCGGTCGCCACCCATGACACGTTCCAGCAAGGCGGCATCGCGGCGCACCGTATCGGCGGCGGAAGGGGATGCCCCCTCCCGCCCCGAACGCGTCGCTTCGCCAGCACCCTTTGCCATATACATTCGTTTAGGTTCTGGACCCATTAATTCATTCATTCCGCGGGAGCGGGTCTGTTCGCTGAACAGGAGAAAGGCTGCAGGAAATGTGGGGCATTTTCAAAGCCTTTCGACGCCGCCAGAGGGCAGATCCGCCCCGCCCTTCGGGTCTGACGAATGGGGCTCGCCTGCGGCGCAAAAGCCCCTTGAACAGGGGAAAGCCTGTCCCGCGGGACTTTTGCTGGCATTCAACCCCCATCCGTCAAACGGAATCGTATGTATTAGTGGGCCCAGACCCTAACAGCAAGCGGGGTGGCGGCCAACATCAATCGGCACCGCAACAGGGCTTCTTGCCAGGGTTTA
Organism: Sneathiellales bacterium; assembly: GCA_026992315.1. Classification (GTDB taxonomy): domain Bacteria; phylum Pseudomonadota; class Alphaproteobacteria; order Minwuiales; family Minwuiaceae; genus JALXAG01. The sequence goes on from JALXAG010000207.1 coordinate 1,843, forward strand.
GTTGTTCCCCGGTGCCATCGGGCCCGGCCCCTGATGGCGGGGGGGAAACTCATCGGTGCTCAGCTTTCCGTCTCCGTTCTTGTCCAGACGATTGAAATGCGACCTGAACCCCGCCGCAAACTCATCCGGATCCAGCGACCCGTCGCCATTGGCATCGAGGCGGCTGAACATGCGTTTGCGCATCTCATTCATCATCTTGAGACGGGCGGCCTGCATCTCCTTGAGCGTAACGGCACCGTCACCATCGGCATCGATGCCGTCCATCATCATGCTGTGCATGGAATTGATCTCGTCAACCGTGACCTTTCCGTCACCGTTTTCATCCATCATCATCATCATTTTCTTCATCATCCGGCCCTGCATCATGCGCATCATGCCGCCCTGGCCCTGCATCATCATGCCGCCCATGCCCATACCGCCTTGCATCATCATGCCGCCCTGGCCTGCCTTCGGCCCCGTCATCTCATGGGCCAGTACCGGAACCGCCAGAACCGTTGCCAGAAGTCCTGCCAGAATGATGGTATTCCGTTTCATTGATCTGCTCCGTTAATTGTCCGATGCGGTATCATTGCGTACCGTCACCTCTTCAGACGTGGCAGCAGGAAAATTCCGTCGCTTTTTTTTCGAAAAAGTTTTCCGCAACCATAAAGCGTTTTTCCGCCATCCGTGAACACGTTTAAATCCCCCACAAATATTGGTTTCACCGGCAGCAATCTGATAAAATAGCGTCATGAACGATAACCCCTCCACGACCGGCGCTCTATCGCTCGATACATGCGTCGAACTGATGCATTTCTCATTCCGCAGTATCATCAGTGAACCGGACAAGCTGCTCAGACAAAGAGGGCTGAACCGCTCGCATCACCGCATTCTCCATTTCATCGGCCGTAGTGACGGCTTGCGGCTGAACAGGCTGTTGCAGATCCTCGGCGTCTCGCGCCAGGCACTGCACCGTCCCCTGAAACAGCTCGCCGAACAAGGGCTGGTCGAAATGACTCAACTGGCGGAGGACCGGCGCAATTACCGCCTGGTGCTGACGGCGGAGGGCCGCGCCCTCGAACGCAGCCTCACCGGTCCTCAGAAGGAAATGTTCATCCAGGCCCGTGCCGAACTGGGCGAGGAGGCGCTGAAAAACTGGGCCGCGGTCATGGCTATTCTCTCGCGCGGCACGCCATGGGACAATCTGCCCGAACTGCTGGAGGGGTAGGTGTTTTTCACGGTCGTTATACGCGGCGTTTTCTGCCCTGCCAGAACGGTTCCCGCAGGCGCCGCTTCAGGACCTTGCCGACGGGCGAAAGGGGCAGCCGATCGCGGAAAACAACGGATTTCGGCGCCTTGACACCGCCGAGACGCTCTTTACAGAAGGCAATGATTTCCCCGGCATCGGCCACTGCGCCCGGTTTGAGCTGAACGAAGGCGGTCACGGCCTCGCCCCATTTGTCATCCGGGATACCGATCACCGCGCAATTGGCAATATCGGGGAACGCCATCAGCACCTGCTCCACCTCGGATGAAAAGACATTGAAACCGCCGGTGATGATCATGTCCTTCTTGCGATCGACGATATAGACGAAACCGTCATCGTCAATCCGCCCGATATCCCCGGTATGATGCCAGCCGTCGCGCAGGGTTTCGCGGGTCATTTCCGGGTCCTTGTAGTATCCCTTATGCACCAGACTGCCCTGCACGACGATCTCGCCAAGCTCGCCGGGGGGGACCTCCCTGTCATTTTCATCGACAATGCGCAGCCGCATCAGCTGCGTCGGACGGCCGCAGCTTTCAAAACGTTTCAGGGCATTCGCCTGCAGGGCCTCGACATGATCCTGCGGCGACATGAAGGTACACAGGAACGGCACCTCCGCCTGCCCGTAGCCCTGGGTCATGACGGGGCCGAATACCTCCATCGCCTCGATCAGGCGCGTCGCCGACATCGGCGAGGCAGAGTAGATGAAATGCTCCAGCGACGAATAATCGAACATGCGCAGGCGGGGGTGGTCCAGCAGCATGTAGATCGCCGTCGGCGGCAGAAAAAGATGGGTCACGCCATGTTTTTCTATGGCTTCCATGATCGCCGGCGGATCGACACCTTCCAGAATGACGACCTCGGCCCCTTTCGCGATCAGCGGCAGCGCGATCACCCCTGCCGCATGGGTCATCGGTGCCGCGACCAGATAGACCGGCCGCCGCCGACCGACAGGCATATGAATGAGAAAACTGGCTATCAGACATTCCCAGACCCGGTTGGTCCAGGCGGTCGCCTTCGGTAACCCGGTGGTTCCCCCCGTTGCCAGCATGGCGGTCACGGCATCGGGATCCCGGGAAGGTTCCTCCGCCTGCGCCCCCTCTGCGACCGAGGCCATGAATTCGCTCAACGAGGGGCCGAGATCGCTTGGCGCATCGATACAGACGAAGCTGCGGATTTCCGGCACTTTCGCGGCCAGTTGCCGCACGCTCTCTTCCAGGCTCGAATGAAAGAACAGCAGGGTGCAGTCATTGCGCTTCAGGATATAGGCATTATCCTCAACGCTGTTGCGGGTATTGACCGGCAGCCAGCAGCCGCCGGCGCGGAAAATCGACAGAATGCATAAAAATGCCGCTGCATCGTTCGGGCTGTAGACAGCCCAATGGGCCGGCGCGTCGTCCATTCCGGCCTGCAGCGCCGCGGCGATGGCTTCGATCCGTTCATGAGCGTCGCAATAGCGCATGCGCGTGCCGTCATGATTGGTGAACAGCACACCATCTGGGTTGCACTCATGGCCTTTGAGGAAAATATCCGCGGCAATCATCGGTGCCTCCTCGTTCAACGCGCAATATCGGGAAGGAAAAGGGTCAGGGCAGGAAAAGCCGCCAGCACGGCAAGGCGGAGAATATCGACCGCGACGAAAGGCAGCGCCCCTTTGAAAACCGTCGCCAGCGATACGTCCTGTGCCACGCTGCGTATTACGAAAACATTCATGCCGATCGGCGGGGTGATCAGTCCCAGTTCGATGGTCATGACGATAATGATACCGAACCAGATGGGATCGAAGCCCAGATTCATCGCAATCGGGAATGTGATGGGAACCGTCAGCACCAGCATGGCCAGCGTATCCAGGACACAGCCGAGCAGCAGATAAAGCACCAGCATGATCGCCAGCACCCCGTAAGGCGGCAGCGGCAGCCCCGCCACGGCCGCGGCAATGCCTTGCGGCGCCTGCGTCACGGCCAGAAAGAAACCGAAGATGTAGGAGCCGATCAGTATGAGGAAAATCGAAGCCGAAAGCTGAATGGCCGTCTTGACCGCCCGCACGATATTCGCCGCATCCAGCCGGCGGCGCAGAATACCGATCAGCAGCGTCAGCACAACGCCGATCGCTGCGGCCTCGCTCGGGGTGAATACGCCGAAAAACATGCCGCCGATAATGCCTGCGAAAACGGCCGCAATCGCCCATACGCCACGCAGGGCGGCAAACCGTTCCCGCCATCCGGCGGGTGCGGCGACAGGCCCGGCATCCGGATCGCGCCATACACTGAAGCGGACGGCCGCCAGATAAAACACGATGGCGATCAGCCCGGGCAGAATACCGGCCATGAACAGCTTGCCGATATCCTGTTCGGTCAGAATACCGTAAACAGCCAGCACCACCGAAGGCGGTATGAGAATGCCCAGCGTTCCCCCGGCGGCGATGGCACCCGTTGCCAGACGGTCCGAATAACGGTAGCGGCGCATTTCCGGCAAGGCGACCTTGGTCATCGTTGCCGCCGTCGCCACCGAAGATCCGCAAATGGCGGCAAACCCGCCCGAAGCGGCAATCGTCGCCATGGCCAGCCCGCCGCGGAAATGACCGAACCAGGCATTGCCGGCGCGGAACAGCTCGGCGCTCAGCCCTGACTTCGTCGCCAGCTCACCCATCAGAATAAACAGGCTGACCAGAATAAATCCTTCGGTGGTCAGGGTGCGGAAAGGGGATATCGACAGGATGCTCAACGCCGCATCGAAGGAAACGACAGAGGCAAAGCCCAGCGTGCCCACCGCGATCATGGCAATGCCGACCGGGATACGGGCCACCAGCAGCAGAAACAGCACGGCGAACCCCGCCGCTGCGGTTTCCATTCCGCTCATTTCCGCACCCTGTTCATTTCCGCGCCCTGCTCATTCCGCCATACCGGGCGGGGCCGCCCGTTCCCGCAGATCGCACAGGCAGTTCAGCAGCGCTTCGAGAAATGTCAGCGATATGCCCAGACCGATGAAAACGGCAAAGGGCCAAAGCGGCAATTGCAGCATGACCGTCGTTTCGCCGGTCGCCATCAGATCGTAGACATTGCCCCATAACTGCCAGGCAAGAAGACCGATGACCGCCGCCACAATCACATCCGCTGCCAGGGAAAAAGCGCGGCGCATGCCGGCTGGCAAGGCGCCATAGAGCAGATCGACCTGTATATGCCCCCGCCCGCGCGTCGCCAGCACAAGGCCGAAGGATATGGCAACGCCATGCAGAAGCCGCGTCAGATCGTAGACATCCGGTATCGGAACCCTGAACAGATAACGCCCGCCAACGGATATCGCCGTGAGGACGATCACAAGACCCAGGGAAAACAGCCCGATAACATCGGCCGCCCGGCGCAGGGCGGCCAGACAGGCCGTCATGGCAGCATGCCCTTCAGCCTTGCCCGCCGCCATGCCCGGCCCGGCCCCGTCATCCCATTCCGGAGAGCCCGTCCCTTCATTGCAGCAATGCGCCCTTGTCGGCCAGCGCCTTGCGCAGATCCTGCCATGCGGCATCGACATCGCCGCCACTGGCCGCGGCATCCTTCTTCCATTTGGCAAGCGATCCTGCGGCCGCGGCCTTCAGCCCGTCCTGCAATGCCTTGGGGGCCGGATAGATATTCTGCCCGCCATCCTTTTTCGCCGCATCGCGGCCGGAGGCTTCCCAGGCACCCCAAATGGCCCCCAGCTTGCCGGCCCATTCCGGCGAACATACGCCATCGATGACCGCCTTCAGATCGTCCGGCAGCTTGTCATAGAACTTCTTTGAAACGACAAAGCTGGTGGCCAGCGAATAAATGGGAAAGTCGAGATGATTCTTGAACACCTCATTGACGCCCAGCGCCTGCGCGGTTTTCCAGCCATAGGTTACGGCATCGATCACCCCCTTGGCTGCCGCGCCGCGCACCTCGGGCGCCGGCAGGCTGATCGGGGCGGCGCCGATCTGGCCGAAATACCCGCCCAGGGCCGCCGTGGCCACACGCAATTTCAGCCCCTTGAAGTCATCGAGGGATTTCAGCGGACGGGCGGAATGAAGGACGCCGGGCTCCTGCATCATGCTCAGGCAATAACGCACCTCCGACATTTCCGCGGGGGCGTATTTCCTGTACCAGCCATCGAACGCCACCGAAGCAGGCCCCGCCACATTGCTGTTGACCAGAAACGGAACTTCGGCGGCGGTAATCATGGGAAAACGCCCCGGCGTGTATCCCGGCGCGATGAAGGCGGCATCGACAATGCCAAGGGAAGCCATCGTGTAGTGATCCTTGGCCGCGCCCAGTTGCTGGGCCGGATAGATCTGTACATCGATCCGGCCATTGGAAGCCTTCTCGACCGCTGCCGCCCATGTCTCCACCGTGCGCTGGATCACATGGGTTGCCGGCGTCCAGTGCGAGAAACGCAGCACATATTCAGCGGCAGCGGCATATTTCGCCGGCAGTGAAAGGCACAGTGCCAGCAACAAGAACCTAGATATTTTTTTATAGGCAAAAAACCGTGAGTGGCCGGTCATTTCATCCTCCCTGCATCGGCTTGTTATTTTATGCACCACACCAAAACAGAAACCGCCCACAGGATTTTCCGGCCAGTGATCGCCGATAGACATGGCATTCCCTATGTGACAGGATGAGGAACGGCACAGATCATTTCCTATGGGCGGCCCCTGCCAGAATGTTTACGCACGCATAACAAAAGGTATAGATTATCCTGCAAATTATGTCAATATCATTGAAATATTTATCGGTTCCGCCGGCATGAGCACATCCCCCGGTGACATTCTGAAATTCTGGTTCGAAGAACTGACCCCGACCCAATGGTGGCGGGCGGATGACGCTCTCGACCGGACGATCCGCCGTCGCTTTGCCGGCTGTTGGGAGGATGCCGCCGCCGGCCGCCTGGATCACTGGCAGCATGATGCGCTTTCCTGTCTGGCCCTGATCATCGTGCTGGATCAGTTTTCCCGCAATATTCACCGGGGCACGCCCAAGGCCTTCGCCCAGGACGAAAAAGCGCTGTCCATTGCCGAACACGCCCTGGCGCGAGGTTTCGATCGGAACGTGGCGCCGGAAAGACGTTTGTTTTTCTACATGCCTTACGAACATGCGGAAGATCTGGCGATGCAGGAAAAATCGGTGGCGCTGTTCGAACGGCTCGGAAAGCAGGAGCAGACGGAATATGCCATCCGCCACCGGGATATCATCGCCCGTTTCGGACGTTTTCCCCACCGCAACGCCATATTGGGCCGGAAAAGCAGCGAGGAGGAAGAGGATTTTCTCGCACAGCCCGGCTCCTCATTCTGACCGGGCCGCAAAGCCGAAGGAGACCGAGATGCGCAAGCAAACCGTCATCGCAACCGCCATTATCTTGCTGTTTCCCCTCCTGAGCCATCCGGCCCGGCCAGCCGGTTTTCTCGACCGGGCCAAATCGCTGCTTGAGAACAACGGCATCACCGAAGTGCCCGCGGACAGCCTCAGCGATACGGAGATCGGCGACGGGCTGCGCGAAGCGCTTCGTGTCGGCACGCAAAGAGTCGTCGCCGCGCTGGGGCGCACCGACGGGTTCAACGGCGACCCGCAGGTCCATATCCCCCTGCCCGACAATATGCAGAGGGCACAGAAATTCCTGCGCCGCTTCGGCCTGTCCGCCATGGCCGACGATCTGGAACTGCGCCTCAACCGCGCCGCCGAGGCCGCCATCCCGGAGGCCTCATCCCTGTTTGCCGACACCATCGCCGCCATGACCATCGACGATGTGCGCGCCATCTATAACGGCCCCAAGGATGCCGCGACACAGTATTTCAGGAAGAAGATGCAGGCCCCTCTGGCCGAACGGATGAAGCCGATCGTGGAAAAAGCCCTCGGGGAAGCCGGTGCCATCAAAAGCTACGATGCCCTGATCGGCGAATATAAAAGTATCCCCCTCGTACCTGACATCAGGGCCGATCTGACCCGGCATGTTGTGACCAAGGCTCTTGACGGCGCCTTCCTTTATCTGGCACGGGAAGAAGCGAAAATCCGCGAAAACCCGGCTGCACGCAGCACCGCGCTGCTGAAGAAGGTCTTCGGCGGCAATTAAGGCAAGGCCCGCGATCAGGAAAAGGCTATTGCATCCATGCGCAGCACCCCATAGGAAAGGCTGCGGTGGATGCGTTCCGGCACCTTGCCGGGGGTTGCCGCGCCAAGGGCGAAAAACAGCGGCAGGAAATGATCGTTCGTCGGGTGGTTGCGCCGTGTATGCGGCAGGCTCGTTTCGTAATCGAACAGGGCCTCATCGGCGCGGCTTTCAAGCAGTGCCCAAACCCCATCGGCGAATTCATCGACCCAGTCCGGGGCCTTGTCCTGCCCCATATGGCGGCGGTATTCGGACAGATTATGCGTCATGCTGCCCGAGCCGATCAGTAAAACGCCCTGCTCGCGCAAGGGACGCAAGGCCGCGCCGAGGCGGAAATGAAATGCCGGATCCTTCCCCGGCTGCACCGATAGCTGCACCACGGGAATATCGGCATCGGGATACATCAATGCCAACGGCACCCAGGTCCCGTGATCGAAGCCCCGTTGTTCGTCGATAACCGCCCCGATGCCCTGGCGCTGCAGCAGGCCCGCGATTTCAGCGGCAAGCGCCGGATCCCCGGGCGCGGGGTAGGAAACCTCGTACAAGGCATCGGGAAAACCGTAGAAATCATAAATGGTTTCCGGCCGGATCGCGGCGGAAATGCGCGGCAGCTCGCTTTCCCAATGGGCGGTGAGAACCACGATCGCCCGCAATGGCGGGCCGGCAAGACGCGCCGGCAGATTCTTCAGGAAGCTCCGCGCCGGGGAATCGTCGACCAACACCATCGGCGCCCCATGGGATATGAACAGGGAAGGTAATGCAGTCATGGTTATCGGGCTCCTGCTGCGCTCTTCATCATGCAACAAGATGACCCCGCCCCCCGGTGCAGGCAATGGCGGATCAGGGAAAACAGTGTTGCCGCAACGGAAACAACGCAAGGATGGCGTAAGGACAACAGCGCTGCGGCAAAATATCAGTCGCTGAACAGGGCATCGATGATACCGCAGCCGGGGGCATCGTCCTGCGGGGCCGACTGGCATTGATGCAGCAGACCGCCCAGAACCGCCGCAATCTTCTGCAGATCCTCTATTCTCGATAATGTCGCCTGCAGATGCCGTTCGGCAATCGTCGCCACTTCGGCACAATTATACCCCTGATCGCCGCTCAGGCTCAGCATCTGGCGGATCTCGTCGAGAGAGAAACCCAGCTCCCTTGCCCGGCGGATGAAGCGCAGCAGCCGCTGATGTTCCGCCCCATAAACACGGTGCCCGCCATCGCTGCGCGGGGGCGGCGGCAACAGGCCGATTTTCTCGTAATACCGTATGGTTTCGCCATTGATGCCGGTGGCTGCGGCCAGTTGTCCGCGGGTGAAACGCCTGTGATGGTCCTGCGGCTTCATTTTTCATTTGATCCTGTATCGACTACAGGAATTAGTCTGCCTGCATGCGCTGAAAATGCCAAGAGGATAAAACCGTGAGCGACCCGGCCCTAAACCATACCCCCGTTTTGCAGCAGGCGGCAAATCCGGCCTCTTCAGAACAGAACCGGAGCAGGCTTTATGCGGCCTTCGCTGCGGCGGGAGCCCTTCTTTCTTCCGCCTGCTGCATCGTGCCGCTGGTGCTGTTCATGCTGGGCGCCGGCGGGGCCTGGGTTGGCAATCTGACGGCGCTGGCCCCGTACAAGCCGATATTCCTCGGGGTTACGGCCGTCTTTCTCGGCCTCGCCTATTGGCGGGTTTTCCGCCCTGCCCCCTGCGCGGAGGGAGAATATTGCGCCAAACCGTCATCGAGACTGTTCATCAAATCGGTCCTCGTCGCCGCCACCCTGCTGGCCGTTGCCGCCGCCGCATTCCCCTATCTGGCCCCATACCTACTGGAAGGATAACGCCATGACCCTGAAATCATTTCTGAAACCGTTCTTCATTGCCGCACTGGTAATGCTCTCTGCTCCGGCGTTGGCCGCGCAGAAGCAGGTCACGCTGAAAGTGCAGAACATGTACTGCGCCTCCTGTCCTTATATCGTGAAACAGGCCCTGTCGTCTCTGGAAGGGGTGGAAGACGTTCAGGTTTCCTTCAGGCAGAAAACGGCCACGGTCATATACGACGATGAAAAGGTATCCACCGCTGCCCTGACCGCCGCGACCAGGGAATATGGCTACCCTTCCACCATCGCCGCGCAGGAGTAACCCATGACAGATGAAACCAACAATCCCGAAGCAGTGAAAAAAGAGCTGGAAGCGAGCAAAAGCCTGCTGCGCAAAGGGCTGATCGGCACTGTTATCGCGGCCATATGCTGCTTTACCCCGGCGCTGGTGATCCTGTTCGGTCTGATCGGCGTTACCGCCTGGCTGTCCTGGGCTGATTGGGTGCTGTTCCCGATGCTGGGCCTGTCGATACTGGTTGTGATTTATGCCCTCTACAAACACAGCCGCTGCAGGAAATGCCTGAAACCCGAAAACCTGGCGCAGGAGCAGAACATTGGCTGAACAAGACACATGCGGGTGTGAAAACATCTGCGAAATGCCCGCCAATACAGAGAGAAACAATTACGACCTGGCCGTGATCGGCGCCGGATCGGCCGGTTTCTCCGCCAGCATCACGGCGGCGGAGGCCGGTGCCCGGGTGCTGCTGGTCGGCGAAGGCACCATTGGCGGCTCATGCGTCAATGTCGGCTGCGTTCCCTCCAAGGCGCTTATCCGGGCGGTGGAAAGCATTCATCAGGCCAACAGCGCCGCACGCTTCGCCGGGATCGAGGCCAGCGCCCGCCTGAGCGACTGGCCGGCCCTGATCCGTCAGAAGGATGCCCTTGTCGCAGAGCTGCGCCAAGCAAAATATATCGACCTGCTGCCGCAATATCCTTCCATCACATATCGCGAAGGGCATGCGGCCTTCATCGATGGAAAACTGTGTATCGACGATGCCCCGGTCAAGGCTGGCAAAATACTGATCGCCACCGGCTCCTCCCCCCTGATCCCGGCGATCGACGGCCTGTCCGAAAGCGGCTACCTGACCAGCACCGAGGCCCTGTCGCTGCCCGAACTGCCGCAATCGCTGATCGTCATCGGCGGCGGCTATATCGGCTGCGAACTGGCCCAGCTTTTCGCCCGCGCCGGCTGCGCCGTGACCATCACCTGCCGCCGCCGTCTGCTGCCGGAAGCGGATGAGGAAATTTCCCAGGCGCTGGAAGAAGCCTTTGCCGCCGAAGGCATCCGCGTTCTGCGCGGCGTTGCCTATATCCGCGCCGGACGCAAGGGGGGCATGGCCTCCCTGTCCCTGAAGGCGGCGGATGACGAACTGACCATCATGGGCGAACATCTTCTGATCACCGCCGGACGCAAGGCCAATACGGAGGGGCTGAACCTGCAGGAAGCCGGCATAAAGACCGATGCCAAGGGCGCCATCGTCGTCGATGAGCATATGCGCACCAGCCGCAGCAACATCTATGCCGCAGGCGACGTCACCGGACGGGACCAGTTCGTCTACATGGCCGCCTATGGCGCCAAGGTCGCCGTCCAGAACGCCCTGGGAACGGACAGCCCGGTCTATGACAACCGCGCCATGCCGGCCGTGGTGTTCAGCGATCCCCAGGTGGCCACCGTTGGCCTGGGCGAAAGAGCCGCGCGGGCCCGGGGCATCGATGTGCGCACATCCGTATTGCCGCTGAGCGCGGTGCCAAGGGCGCTCGCCGCCCGGGATACCCGCGGCCTGATCAAGCTGATTGCCGAAAACCGGCCGGAAACGCCGGAGCAGGGGCGCATTCTCGGCGCCCAGATCATCGCACCCGAGGGGGCGGATACGATCCAGACCGTGGCCCTGGCGATTGCGCAGAACCTGACCATCGCCGATCTGGCGGCCATGATCTGCCCTTATCTGACCAATGCGGAGGCGATCAAGCTCGCCGCACAGACATTCGGCAAGGATATCGCCAAGCTTTCCTGCTGCGCGGGGTAACCTTGGCAAAATCCGCTATCGCGAGCCATCAAATCTGCTTGAAACCCCGGCCTGCCGCTGGCGGGTCGGGGCCGCGGTGGCCTATTCTGCCTTCATGATCTCTATTGTCGGCAATGCGCGCATACGTTCCCTCACACTGATCGCCCTGGCCCAGATCGCCGCAATGACGTTGTGGTTTTCGGCCACCGCCATCGTTCCCTCCCTGATCCGCGACGGCCTGATCGCCCCGACCCATGCCTC
>JALXAG010000208.1 GCA_026992315.1 Sneathiellales bacterium
AAAACGCTGCCGGCGAGAGGGCGGCGGCACCGGCCGCTGTTCCGGCCCCGGCAGCCGCCCCGGCGGCGCCGGAAGGGGCGGCCGCGGGAGAGGCCGATAACCGGGATGGCGAGTTCGAAGCCTTGCTCGGTGCCGATGACGGCATTGAGACGATCATGGATCTGTATGCGGCGCTGAGCGCCGGAGACGACGACTTGACGGGCGGCGATGCGGAGCGGCGCGGAAAATTGCTGCTGCGGTTGCTGGCGCTGGGCGAAAGGCAGGGGGTCCTTGCCGGTGTGGCCATGCTGGCGCGCGATATCATCGCCGCCATGCCCGCCGATGGCGCCCGGGCGCAGATGGGGCTTGTTCTCGCCCGGGCCTCGCTGGCGGCGGGGGATGCGGATGTGGCATATGAATGGTTGAAGGCGCTGCAGCGGCGTATCGCCGCCAGCCGTCAGGAGGTCGGCGGTGCGGTCGATCAGCAGGCGGTGGCGGCGCTTTTGCGCTTGTGGCCGCTGTTTCAGATTGCCGATCCCGCCCAACGTCTTCCCACCGATCCGACGGCGCTGGAGCAATGGGTCGATGCGGTTCTCGCCGGTGTTTTCCCGCCCCCGGCGGTGGAGACGGCCTTGACCCTTTTTGCCGTTACCGGCATCGATGCCGGCGATGCCGCCTGGAAACGGCTGGGGCCGGGCGAGGTGCGGCAGGGGCTGGCGATAAGCCCGGCCGGGCTGCGGGCGCTGAAGGCGGCGGTGAGGGCGGGTCATCGCGCGGAAGCGGTGCTGCTTATCCTGCATTTCATGGGCGACTGGCTCGCCGGCGCCCTGGATCGCGCCGGGGAAGGGCTTCTGGTCCATGCCCTGTTCCGTTTGGGCCTGACAGAGGATGCGCGCCGCCTGGCAAGCGAGATTCTGCTGGCGGACGGATTCTGACATGCCCGCCGATGCGGCGCTGCTGGAACGTTTTCTCGAATCCATGGCGGCCGAACGCGCCGCGGCGCTGAATACGCTCGATGCCTATCGTCGCGATCTCGAAGATTGCGCCGCCGTGCTGCGCCGGCGCTCCCTGTCGCTGGCCACGGCAAAGCGAAGCGATCTGGAGGCCTATTTCTCCCGGCTCGAAGAACAGGGAATGGCCGCTTCCACGGCGGCGCGGCGGCGATCGGCCCTGCGCCAGTTCTACCGCTTTCTGCTTTCGGAGGGGCTGCGCGAGGACGATCCCATGCGCGATATCGCCGCCCCGCGCCTGCAGCGGACCCTTCCCCGCTATCTGGAGGAAGAGGAGGTCACGCGCCTGCTGGCGGTAGCGGAACGCCAGGCGGCGGAGGGATCCTTCCCGGCGCTGCGGCTGCATTGCCTGCTGGAGATGCTCTATGCCACCGGGCTGCGTGTCAGCGAATTGGTCGGGCTGCCTTACCCCCTGCCCCGGCCGCATCCGCGCCTGGTTCTCATCCGGGGCAAGGGCGGGCGCGAACGTCTGGTGCCGATGAATGCGCGTGCGGAAGCCGCCCTGCAAGCCTATCTGCGGAGCCGGGAAAGCCATCCGCATCATGCCCGAAGCCGGTTTCTTTTCCCTTCCCGGGGCAAGAGCGGCCATCTCACCCGGCAGCGATTCGCGCAACAGCTCAAGACACTGGCGGTGCAGGCGGGGCTGTCGCCGGCGCGCCTGTCGCCCCATGTGCTGCGCCACGCCTTCGCCACCCATTTGCTGGCCCATGGCGCGGATCTGCGCAGCCTGCAGAAGATGCTCGGCCATGCGGATATCTCCACCACCCAGATCTATACCCATGTCGGCCAGCAGTGGCTGAACGATCTGGTCGGTGCTCATCACCCGCTGGCCCGTGACATGGCGGGCAAGGATTGACAAAAAGACAGGGATCGGCATTATCCCGCATTGCGAAAAAATTTTCATTACTGGAGAGGCCCCCCATGAGTTTCAAGATCGTCGAACCGGCAACGCCGCGCCTGAATCGTTGCGAACTGGCCGTACCGGGCTCATCCCCGCAGTTCTTCGAAAAAGCGGCGAAAAGCGATGCGGATGTGATCTTTCTCGATCTCGAGGATGCCGTGGCACCCGATCAGAAGGAGCAGGCGCGCAAGAACATCATCGAGGCGCTGAACGATATCGACTGGGGCGACAAGACCATTTCCGTGCGCATCAACGGTCTGGACACCCATTACATGTATCGCGATGTCATCGATATCATCGAACAGGGCGGGGAACGGCTGGACCTGTTCATGATCCCGAAGGCGGGCACGGCGGCCGATATCTATGCGGTCGACATGCTGGTGACTCAGGCGGAGGCCGCGGTCGGGCGCAAGAAGCGTATCGGTTTCGAAATGATCATCGAAACGGCGCTGGGCATGCAGAACGTGCATGAAATCGCCGCCGCCTCGCCGCGCAACGAAAGCCTGCATTTCGGCGTTGCCGATTATGCCGCCTCGACCAAGGCGCGGACCACGGTGATCGGCGGTCCGAATCCTCTCTACGGGGTGCTGACCGACAAGGATGAAAACGGCAACCGCGAATATCACTGGGGCGATATGTGGCATTACGCCGTCGCCCGCATGGTGGTCGCCGCCCGCGCCAACGGCCTGCGCCCGATCGACGGGCCTTTCGGCGATTTCTCCGATCCCGATGGCTATAAGGCCCAGGCGAACCGTTCCGCCGTGCTGGGTTGCGAGGGCAAATGGGCGATCCATCCCTCGCAGGTGGCGCTGGCCAATGAGGTCTTCACCCCCTCGGATGAGGAAGTGAACAAGGCCCGGCGCATTTTGGACGCGATGGAGGAGGCGCAGCGCGAAGGGCGGGGCGCCGTCTCTCTCGATGGCCGCCTGATCGACATCGCCTCGATCAAGCAGGCGGAAGCCCTGGTCAAGCAGGCCGAGGCCATCGCCGGGAAGTAACAACAGCCATCCTGCCCGTTCAAGGGCGGATCCGATGACGGAAGGCCCCGCCGGAATTTTTCCGCCGGGGTCTTTTTTCCGCCCTTTTTGCGCGATAGGACCGGGGCAGCGGGCGGTTGACAAATGCGCCCTGCCGCGCCAGTGTGCGCCGGCGTTTTTACTGTGGGTCTGGCGCAGGACGGTTGCGCCGCAGGCAGGGTACGGGCGGGCTTATGCAGTCATATCTCGATTTCGAAAAACCGATCGCCGAACTGGAAGGCAAGGTCAGGGAGCTGGAACATCTGGCCGGTTCGGCGGAGGATGTGGATGTTTCGGCGGAAATCGACACCCTGCGCGAAAAGGCGGATCAGCTTCTGCGCCGCCTGTATGAGAATCTCACCCCCTGGCAGAAGGTGCAGGTGGCCCGCCATCCCGAGCGGCCGCAGCTGCCCGATTACATCGAAGGGCTGATCGACGGTTTCATGCCCCTGGCCGGCGACCGCCTTTATGGTGAGGATAAGGCGGTGATCGGCGGGCTCGGCCGTTTCCGCGGCCGTGCCGTGATGGTGATCGGCATTACCAAGGGCCGCAGCACCCAAACCCGGCTGGAGAGAAATTTCGGCATGGCCCGGCCCGAGGGCTATCGCAAGGCGCAGCGGCTGATGCGGCTGGCGGACCGTTTCTCCGTGCCGGTTCTCACCCTGGTGGATACCCCCGGCGCCTATCCCGGTGTCGGTGCCGAGGAACGCGGCCAGGCCGAAGCCATCGCCCGTTCGATCGAAACCTGTCTCGATATCCGCGTACCGCTGATTGCCACCATCATCGGCGAGGGCGGCTCGGGCGGGGCCATCGCCCTGGCGGCGGGTAACCGGGTGTTCATGCTCGAACATGCGGTTTATTCGGTGATCTCGCCCGAGGCCTGCTCCTCGATCCTGTGGAAGGATGGGGCGAATACGCGCGAGGCGGCGGAGGCGCTGAAACTGACGGCGCAGGATCTGCAGCGCCTCGGTATCGCCGATGAAGTGATCGAAGAACCGGTGGGCGGGGCCCAGCGCGATCCGGCGACCATGGTTGCCCGGGTCGGTGAACGGCTGGAAAAGGCCCTGGATGAACTGCTCGGCACCGATGGCGATGAAATCCGCCGTCAGCGCCATGAAAAATTCCTCGCCATGGGCCGCGCGGCCTGAGCCC
>JALXAG010000209.1 GCA_026992315.1 Sneathiellales bacterium
CGCGGCCTCGACGTTCCGGCGGTCAGCCATGTCTTCAATTTCGACGTGCCGACCTCGCCGGAGGATTACGTTCACCGCATCGGCCGCACCGGCCGCGCCGGGATGAGCGGCATTGCCTATACCATCGCCACGCCGGAGGATGCCCGCCTCGTCGCCGGTATTACCCGGCTGATCGGTCAGGAAATTCCGTTGCTGGAGCTGGAGGGGATCGAAACCCTCTCCTTCGATGAGGGGGAAGAGCGCGGGCGCCGCCGTAAACCGGCGCGCAAACGCGGCGGCCGCAAGGAAGAGGGCGGCAGCGCCAAGGAGGAAAAAAGCGAAGGCAGCGGCAGGCGCAAGCGCAGTGCGCGCCGGGAAAAGGACGAACCCGCACTCAACGGTTCGCCGGAACACGGCGAAACGGAGCACGGCAACAGGAAACGCTCCCGCACCGCCTCTTCGCGCGACAAGGCCCCGCGCGACAATGGCAGACACGGCCGTGAACCGGTTCGCGGTCTCGGCGATCACGTTCCCGCCTTTTTCTCCCGGCCGCTGGAACGCAAGCAGAAATCCTGACCTCCCCATGAACTGACATTTCCTGTATCTGGAACAGGGCGATTGGCTTAAACTGGCCGCCAAGAGACATTCAGCAACGAACGGTAAATGCCATGCAGACGATCTTCGTTTTTGTGAAATGCGAACTTGGCAAGGCCTATGACGTCGCTTCCGAAGCGGTCGAGGACATAGAACAGGTTTCCGAAGTGCATTCGGTGTCGGGCAAATACGATCTGCTGATGAAATGCTATCTGCCCGATGACGAGGATATCGGCCATTTCGTTACCGGTCACCTGCAGACCCTGCCAGGGGTGAAGGAAACCTTCACCATCATCACCTTCAAGGCCTTTTCCTGAAATTATCGCCTTCCTGGGATGGGCCGGGGCCTGTGCTCCGGCCCCTTCCGATTCTGCAATTGCCGATGTGGCCATGCCTATTGCCTGGCACAGATATATATTTTAAGCTTAAAGAAAAAAGGAGGGATATGCGTGTCTGAAACACCGTCACCCGAACAGGGCATCGAAAACAGCACCGCCGCCGCGGAAGCCGAGAAAGACACAGCCGCCACGGCCGAGGAATTGCCCCTTGGCGGCAAGCATGCGCTGATTACCGGGGCGACCCGCGGCATCGGCCTGGCGATCGCGGAAGAATTCTGTGCCTATGGTGCCGATGTCACGATGCTGGGCCGGGATCCGATGGCACTCGGCGAACAGGCGGAACGGCTGGGGCGGGAATACGACGTTCACGTCGAATACATGCTGGCCGATGTAACCGATTGCGAGCAGGTCAATAATGCCGTCGAATGGTCCGGCAATATTCTCGGCGGCATCGATATTCTCATCAACAATGCCGGCACGGCCCGCTCGGCGCCGCTGGAACAGACGGACGATGCGCTGTGGCAGGAAATGCTCGGCGTCAATCTGACCGGATGTTTCAACACCATCCGCGCCGTCGTTCCCCATATGAAGGAAAAGGGCTACGGGCGCATAGTCAATATCGCCTCGACCGCGGGGCTGCGCGGCTATTCATATGTCAGCGCCTATTGCGCCGCAAAGCACGGCGTCATCGGCCTGACAAGGGCGCTGGCGCGTGAATTTGCCGCCGACGGTATCACGGTCAATGCCTTGTGCCCCGGCTATACCGATACCGACATGACCCGGAAAACGATTGCCAATATCGTCGAAAAAACCGGGCGCAGCGCCGAAGAAGCCCTGAAATCGCTGCTGGCGGACAATCCGCAGGGCCGCCTGATCACGCCGGGCGAAGTGGCCGAAGCCGCCGTGTTTTTCGCCCTGCCCGGATCGGCGGCCATCACCGGCCAGGCCCTGGCCATTGCCGGCGGGGAGGTGTGATCATGGATGGCGGCCAGTCCCGGCACGACCATGCCGCCGCCCGGACCGATCTGCGCATCTGGCTGCGCCTGCTGGCCAGTTCGACCCTGATTCAGAAACGCCTGCGCCACCTGCTGCGCACCCGTTTCGACAGCACCCTGCCCCGCTTCGACGTTCTCGCCCAGCTGGAACGTGCGCCGGAAGGCATGTCCATGGGCGAGTTGTCCAGCCATCTGATGGTTTCGGCGGGCAATATCACCGGGCTGGTGGAACGGCTGGTGCGCGAAGGGCTGATAGAGCGCGTTCCCATCGCCGCGGATCGCCGCCGCCAGCATGTCCGCCTGACGGAAAAGGGGCGCGAGGCCTTCAACGCCATGACCCCGGAACATGACCGCTGGATCATGGATGCCTTCGCCGCCCTGTCGGAGGAGGAAAAGCAGAATCTCCTCGCCATTCTGCAAAAACTCAAAGCCAGTCTGCAGGAAACCAAGCCATGATCGACAGCAACTACAAGCCGCAGCATTTCGCCTGGACGGTGCGGGACCGCGTCGGCATCGTCACCCTGAACCGGCCGGAACGCAAAAATCCGCTGACGCTGGAATCCTATGCCGAGCTGCGCGATTTCTTCCGCCGCCTTGGCCCCGGTACGGGCGATGCGCCGCGTGCCATCGTCATTCGCGGCGCCGGCGGCAATTTCTGTTCCGGCGGCGATGTGCACGACATCATCGGCCCCCTGGTGGCGATGAAGAATGCCGGCGACATGGCCGGGCTGCTCGCCTTTACCCGCATGACCGGCGATCTGGTCAAGGCGATCAAGCATTGCCCCCTGCCCGTCATCGCCGCCATCGAGGGTGTCTGCGTCGGCGCCGGGGCCTGCGTTGCCCTTGCCTCCGACCTGCGCATCGGCACCATCGACTGCACCATCGCCTTTCTGTTCGTGCGCGTCGGCCTGGCCGGTGCCGATATGGGCGCCTGCAATCTGCTGCCGCGTGTCATCGGCACCGGACGGGCGGCGGAATTGCTCTATACCGGGCGCAGCATGAAGGGGGAAGAGGCTGAACGCTGGGGGTTCCTCAACCGTATCGTCTCATCCGAAAAACTGGGTGAAGAGGCAGAGGTCCTGGCCCGGCAGCTTGCCTATGGCCCCAATTTCGCCCATGCCATGACCAAGACATGCCTGCATCAGGAATGGGAAATGGGCATCGATGCCGCCATCGAGGCCGAAGCCCAGGCCCAGGCCATCTGCATGCAGACCGAGGATTTCGCCCGTGCCTATCACGCCTTTGTCGCCCGCGAAAAGCCTGTTTTCGAGGGCAACTGATCATGATGGACAGCCGCCACACCGCCTGGCCGTTTTTCGACGACCGCCATCGCGCCGTTGCCGCGCGGCTTCAGGATTTCCTGACCCGCCATCCCCTTGACGAGGAGGAACCGGCGGATGCGGCAGCAGCGGCCGAAACGGTCCGCTCCCACGCCGCCCTGCTGGGGCGGGAAGGCATACTGTCCTATCTCGTCCCCGGCGCTCACGGCGGCGCCTTTGCCGAACTCGATGCCCGCTCCATCTGCCTGTGTCGCGAATTCCTCGGCTATGCCAATCCTCTGACCGATTTCGCCTTTGTCATGCAGGGGTTGGGTTCCGCTCCCGTCAGCCGTTTCGGCAGCGATGAAATGAAAGCGGAAATCCTGCCCCGCATCGCCAGCGGTGAGGCGCTGATCGCCTTCGCCCTCACCGAGGAAAGCGCCGGCACCGACGCCGCCGCGATGCAAAGCCGGGCCTATAAGGACGGCGGCACTTGGCTGCTGAACGGGACCAAGACCTTTATCTCCAATGCCGGCATTGCCGATTACTATGTCACCTTCGCCGTGACCGATGCGGAGCGCGGCACCAGGGGCATCAGCGCCTTCCTCGTCCGCGCCGACGATCCGGGCTTCAGGGTAAGCGAAACCCTGGATGTGATCTCGCCTCATCCGCTCGGCAGCCTGTCCTTCGAAGATTGCCGCCTGCCCGCCGGCAGGCTGATCGGCGAAGAGGGACAGGGCTTCGCCATTGCCATGGCCAATCTCGATATTTTCCGCCCCAGTGTCGGCGCGGCAGCCCTGGGCTTTGCCCGGCGGGCCATGGATGCGGCCCTGGACTTTGCCGCCAACCGCCGGATGTTCGGTCAGACCCTGGCCGATTTCCAACTGACCCAGGCGCGCATCGCCGATATGGCCACGGCACTGGACGCCGCGGCCCTGCTGATCTACCGCGCCGTCTGGCAGGCGGATGTCAGCGGCAGGGCTGCAACGCGCGAAGCATCCATGGCCAAGATGTTCGCCACGGAAGAAGCGCAGAAAGTCATCGATTCCGCCGTACAGCTTTTCGGTGGGCGCGGCGTCTGCCGGGGCAATATCGCCGAAAAGCTCTACCGCGATGTGCGGGCCCTGCGCATCTATGAGGGCACGACGGAAATCAACAAGCTGGTGATCGCCCGCCACTGTCTGAAGGACCGGCAGCGGGAGGGAAGATGAAAACCCTCTCGCCCATCGCCATCGGCCCCTGCATGGCCCCCAACCGCATCGCGGTACCGGCCATGGTCACGCGGCTTTCGGGCGATGACGGCTATGTCAATCAGGCGGTGATCGATCGTTACCGCCGCTATGCCCGGGGCGGCGTCGGCCTGATCGTGGTCGAAGCCACGGCCATACATGGTGCCAAATCGGGCCCCTTGCTGCGCCTGTCCGATGACCGCTACATCCCGGGACACCGGCAGTTGGCCGACGCCATCAGACAAGAGGGCCCCTCCCTTGCGGTGGTGCAGATCATTCATTTTCTCAAGGTAGCCCGCTCGGGCTGGCGGCAGAAAATCGAGGATCTGAACAGCGAGGACATAGCAACCGTCATCGACCAGTTCGCCGATGCCGCGGCCCGGGCGAAAGAGGCCGGCTATCACGGGGTGGAGCTGCACTCGGCCCATGCCTATACGCTGTCCTCCTTCCTGTCGCGGCGCAACAGTCGCCGCGATGCCTATGGCGGCCCGTCGCTGGAGGGACGCCTGCGCCTGTTCGGCGAGGTCATGGCAGCGGTCCGCGCACGCGTCGGCGCCGATTTCATTGTCGGCGTGCGCTTTCTTGCCGAGGAAGCGATCAAGGACGGCTACACCATCGTCGATGCCTGCCCCATCGCCCTGCGGATGGCGCAATGCGGCGTCGATTACATCTCCCTGTCCGTCGGCGGCAAGTTCGAGGATGCGATCCTGCGGAAAGGCCACCCGCCCTACCCCTATACCGGCTATTCGGGCGATCGCTGCATGCCCGGCGCCCATTATCCGCCCATGCCGCATGTCCATCTGGCCCGGGCGATCAAGCGGCATATCAATGCCCATGGCCATGAAATCCCCGTGATCGCCGCCGGCAAGATCAACCGCCCGGAAGATACGGAGGCCCTGCTTGAAGACGGTTCGGCGGATATGATCGGCATGGCACGGCAACTGCTGTGCGATCCCGACTGGGTAGCCAAGCTGCAGAGCGGCCGGCGCCAACAGATCCTGCAATGCATCTATTGCAATGTCTGCAAGCAGCTGGACGAGAATTTCCGCCGGGTATCCTGCTATCTGTGGCCCAAGGGGGCCGTACAGGCGCCGCCGCTCCGCGAGGACATGCCCTGCTGGAGGGAAGGAGGCGATGGCCTCAATATCGCCTGGGAAGAGGGTGCAGCCGTCCTGCAGTGGCAGCGGGCGGAAAAGGCGACCGGCTACCAGGTGTTCCGCGCCGACGGGGAAGACAGCCCGCCGCGGATCGTCGCCACCGTCCGCGGCAGGAAATACCGGGACACGGAGGTTCTTGGCGGCAGCGCATACCGCTATTTCATCCGCCCCTACGGCCCCGGCGGCATTGCCGGGCCCGTATCGCAAACACGGACACTGGCCGCACCGCTGCCCGCCTATCTGGAGGCCGGAAACAATCGATAACAAGAATATGCGCAGGAGAGGAAGATGAGCGAAACCCCATTCATCCCATCGGCGCCGAGCGCACATATCGACGATTTCGCAAGGCGGCACCTGCCCCCGCCCGAGGCACAGCCGCGTTTCGGCTATGGTTTCCCCCCGGAACTGCGCCGATATGCACCACGCATCAACGTTGCGGACGAACTGCTCGACAAAAAGGCCGCCGCCCACCCCGGCAGGCCGGCCATTATCTTCGAGGGCGGCGTCTGGAGTTACGGCGAACTGCTGGAACGGGCCAACCGCATCGCCCATGTTCTGGTCAGCCGCCTGGGCGTGCGCCCCGGCAACCGGGTACTGATCCGCGCCCCCAACAACCCCGCCTATGCCGCCTGCTGGCTGGCCATCCAGAAAGCCGGGGCGATCTGTGTTGCCACCATGCCGCTGCTGCGCGCCCGCGAACTGGCCTTTATCGGACAGAAGGCACAGGTCGATTTCGCCCTGTGCGATCACCGCCTCATGGAGGAAATGGAAGAGGCGCGGAAGATCAGCGGACATTTCACAACCGTCTGCACCTTCACCCCGCTGCTGGAAGGGGAACTCGGCCGTTACATGGAAACGGCAAGCTCGGACTTCGAAAATGTTCCCACCGCCGCCGACGACGTCAGCCTGATCGCCTTCACATCCGGCACCACCGGCGAGCCCAAGGGCTGCATGCATTACCACCGCGATGTCATGGCGATATGCGACACCTTTTCCCGCTATGTGCTGAAACCCCGCGCCGACGACATTTTTTCAGGCACGCCACCGTTGGCCTTTACCTACGGACTTGGCGGATTGCTGCTGTTTCCCCTGCATGCCGGGGCGGCAACGGTACTGCTGGAAAAATTCACCCCCGAAAGCATGCAGCAGGCGATACAGGACTTCCGCATCAGCGTGTTCGTTACCGCCCCCACCGCCTATCGCACCATGCTGGCCACCGGCGGCGGATACGACCTGTCCTCCCTGCGCGAATGCCTGTCGGCGGGCGAAACCCTGCCACGCGCCACCTGGGAAGCGTGGCATGAAGCGACAGGTGTGCGCATCATCGACGGTATCGGCGCCACCGAGATGCTGCACATCTTCATCGCCTGCGGTCAGGAAGATATCCGCCCCGGCTCGACGGGACGACCGGTGCCCGGCTATGAAGCAAAGGTCGTGGATGAAAACGGCGATGAATGCCCGCCCGGCACGGTGGGCCGGCTGGCGGTACGCGGGCCGACCGGCTGCCGATACCTCGACAATCCGCAAAAGCAGCACGACTATGTGCAGGACGGCTGGAATTACACCGGCGATTCCTATCTGATCGATGAGGACGGTTATTTCTGGTACCAGGCCCGCACCGACGACATGATCATTTCCGCCGGATACAATATTTCCGGGCCGGAAGTGGAGGCGGTGCTGCTGGAACATGAGGCCGTGGCCGAATGCGCGGTGGTTTCATCCCCCGATGCTGCGCGTGGCAGTATCGTCAAGGCCTTCATCGTGCTGAAAAGCGGTGTTTCAGGGGATGAAACACTGAAAAAGGCCCTGCAGGATCACGTCAAGAACACGATCGCGCCCTATAAATATCCGCGCGCCATCGCCTTCATCGATGCCTTGCCGAAAACCCAGACCGGCAAGATTCAGCGCTTCATCCTGCGGCAGCGTGAATGGGACGGACTATAGCAGACGCACCAGATAGATCGCCACCGTCGCCACCAGAGGGCTGAGCATGGTCGAAAGAAAGACCGAGCCTGCGGTCAGTTCCTGATTGGAGCGGTATTCATGGCTGAGAATGGCCAGCATGGCCCCGATCGGTGCACTCGCGCTGACGATCAGCACGTTGCGCATCGTCGGATCGATATCGAAGGGAATCAGCGACAGCCACGTCAACACCGGTGCCGCGAGCATGCGCAGGCTCAGACTCAGGCTCAACAACCCCAGCCCCGTGCGCCAGCGGATATCGGCCAAGGTCGCCCCAAGCAGAAACAGGGCAATCGGAATGAAGGCCGACCCCAGCAGTTTCAGGGGAAATTCGACCATCACCGGCAGAGGCACGGCAAAGATCTTCAGCACCAGGCCCAAGGCCACTGCCGGCAGAATCGGCGTCTGGAACAGCGCCTTCCACCAGGGGGCGCCATCGGCGGCGGCAGCATTGCGGGCCAGAATCGCCACCCCGGCGGTAAAGATCAGCACCGCATGGGTGGTCATGATCATCACCTGGTGAATCTGGACCGATTTGCCGAAGGCAAGCCCCACCAGGGGAATGGCGAAATTGCCCGAATTGGGAAAGGCCGCCGCCAGTGCCAGAAAGCCCAGCGCATGCCTGGGTGCCCGAAACAAAAGCCCCGCCCCCCAACCGATGGCCGCGAGAACGAAAAACTGCGCTACCGTGTACCAGACGACGAAACCGATATCGCCGAAGGACACCTTGGAATTGGCGAAGGCATAGACCATGAAAGCCGGCAGGCTGGCCTGAATGAGAAAGGCATTCAGGCTGGGCAGATGCAGCTTCAGGCGTTTGTTGAGGATGAAACCCACGCCCATCAGCACGATGACCGGCGCCGTTACCTCCGTCAGAATGGAAACAAAAAGATCCATACGCTGCTATTACAATCCTCGGTTACGCAAATACGATCTTAGGTCTTCTCCATAGATATATTGACCGTAACACGAAGCGCTTCACGGTCAAAAAGATTGGCGCGGCAATCATTTTATGCTTAAAATTATTTTCGATGCATGCAGGCGTGTTTTCACGCATTCTATTACTGAATTGGCGGATGGCCGAATTCGGAATCAGACAGCATCGATGCAGGGCAGGTCACCGGTCCAATGGAATAAATACAATACGGAATGGTGATTTATCAGAATACGATGGGAGGTGTAAAGAAATGAAATCGCGACTTTTGGGAGTGGTATCGGCGTTGGCCTTGCTGGCATCGCCGGCACTGGCGGCGGAAAAGGTGAAAATCGGTTTCGTGACGACCTTGTCCACCGGCGCAGGCGTCATCGGCAAGGACATGCGCGATGCCGTCGAACTGGCGCTGGATCAGCTGGGACGGAAGGTCGGCGGCCTCGATGTCGAGATGATCTATGAGGACGACGGTTTCAAGCCGGAGATCGGCAAGCAGAAAACCGAAAAACTGGTCAAGAAGGACAAGGTCGATTTCGTCGCCGGTTATATCTGGAGCCATGTGCTGATGGCCTCTTACAAGACCGTCGTCAACAACGACACCTTCCTGATCGGTTCGAATGCGGGCCCGGCACCGATCGCAGGCAAGCTGTGCAGCCCGAATTTCTTCTCCACCTCCTGGCAGAACGACCAGACTCCGATGGCCATGGGCGAGGTGCTGAACCAGAAAGGCGTGAAGAACCTCTACATCATGGCGCCCAACTATACGGCAGGCAAAAACATGGTTGCCGGGGTGGAGCGCAGCTTCAAGGGCAAGATCGTCGGCAAGGACATGACGAAATTCCCCTCGCAGCTCGATTTCTCGGCCGAATTGGCCAAGGTGCGCGCGGCCAAGCCCGATGCGCTGTTCGTCTTCTATCCGGGCAAGTTCGGCGCCCAGTTCTTCAAACAGTTCGAACAATCGGGCCTGAAGGGCAAGGTGCCGCTTTATTCGGTCTTCACGGTCGATGCGATCAACCTGCCCATCCTCAAGGACATGGCTCTGGGCTCTCTGGCGACGCAGTTCTGGTCGCCGGATCTGGATACCGCCGGCAACAAGAAATTCGTCAGCGGCTTCCTGAAGAAATACGGCCGTTATCCGTCCTTCTACGCCGCACAGTCCTATGATTCGATCATGCTGATCGATTCCGCGGTGCGCGCCGTGGGCGGCAATCTGGAAGATCGGGATGGCCTGCGCAAGGCTCTCAAGGCGGCGGCGTTCGATTCCGTGCGCGGCACGCTGAAATTCGGCAACAACAACTTCCCGATCCAGAATTTCTATCTGCGCAAGGCGGTCAAGGACGATCAGGGCCGCTACACGACCAAAATCATCGCCACGGTCTATAAGGACCATCAGGATCCTTATGCCAAGGACTGCAAGATGTAATCATCCGAAACCACTATCCGGGGAAGGCGGCCGCCGCCTTCCCCACCGACCTTTTCCCGTTATGACATAAACAGATCCGGCACCCGGTCATGAATTGGATTTTGCTGCTGGAACAGAGCTTGAACGGCATCCAGCTCGGCATGCTTCTGTTCCTTCTCGCTGCGGGACTGACGCTCATTTTCGGCATCATGGACCTGGTCAACCTGGCGCACGGGTCGCTTTACATGCTCGGCGCCTATTATGCGGCGACACTGACGGAATGGACCGGCTCCTTTCCGCTGGCCGTCGTGCTGGCCCTGCCGCTGGCCATGCTGACCGGTATCGTCGTCGAGGTCGTCGCCCTGCGCTCCTTCTATTCGCGCAGCCATCTCGATCAGGTGCTGGCCACCTTCGGCCTGATCCTGTTCTTCAACGAACTGGTGCGCCTGATCTGGGGGCCGGCCGGGCTAGACATTCCCCTGCCCGCCTATCTGGCCACCAGCATCGAAATCCTGCCCGGCATTCCCTATCCCACATATCGGCTGGTGATCCTCGCCGTCGGCATCCTCGTCGCCCTGGGGCTTTATTTCCTGGTTTCACGCACCCGCATCGGCATGCTGATCCGCGCCGGCGCCAGCGACCGGGAAATGGTCGGGGCGCTGGGCATCAATATCCGCCTGCTCTATTCGATCATTTTCGGTATCGGCGCCATGCTCGCCGGGCTGGCGGGGATGATGGCCGGACCGATCCTTTCGGTTGAAATCGGCATGGGAGAAAGCATTCTCATTCTTGCCTTTGTCGTTATCGTCATCGGCGGCATCGGTTCGATACGCGGCGCCTTCATCGCCTCGCTCATGGTCGGGCTGATCGATACATTGGGCCGTTCCTTTCTGCCCGATATCCTCGGCCTGTTCCTCTCCAGCGGCTATGCATCGACGGCCGCACCGGCGCTCAGCTCCATGATGATCTATATCATCATGGCCATCGTTCTGGCCCTGCGCCCGGAAGGGCTGTTCCCGCCGAAGGGGGCGCGCTGAGATGAGCATGAACCGTGCCACCGCCGCCAATATGGTGCTGATCGCCCTGCTGCTGGCCCTGCCGCCGCTGGCGGGGCTGATGGATGGCGAATTCTATATCATTCTGGTTTCCAGGGCGCTGATCCTGGCGATCGCTGCCGTCAGCCTCAATTTCATCCTCGGCTTCGGTGGCATGGTCAGCTTCGGCCAGGCCGCCTTTATCGGCATCGGCGCCTATGTGGTCGGGGCCGGCACCATGCACGCTTTCGAAGACGGCATCGAATGGCTCGGAAACGGTTATACCCAGCTTGCCCTGACCGTTCTGTTTTCCGCCGTTGCCGCCACGGTGATCGGCGCCATTTCCCTGCGTACCAAGGGCGTCTACTTCATCATGATCACCCTGGCCTTCGGGCAGATGCTCTATTTCGTTGCCGTGGGGCTGGAAATCTATGGCGGCGATGACGGGCTGAGCCTGTATCAGCGCAGCGAGATGCCCGGCCTGCCCGATCTGAGCGACGACCGGGTCCTGTACTATTTCTCCCTTGGGGTGCTGCTGCTGTTCCTCTATCTCAGCCACCGGGTTCTGCATTCGCGTTTCGGCAAGGTGCTGACCGGCTGCCGCCTCAACGAACAGCGGATGGCGGCACTCGGCTTTCCCACCTACCGATATCGCCTTGTCGCCTTCGTCATTGCCGGTGTCATGACCGGCATCGCCGGTTTTCTGCTGGCCAATCAGACCGACTTCATCAGCCCGGCAATGATGCATTGGACCCGTTCCGGCGATCTGATCATCATGATCGTTCTCGGCGGTATCGGCACGGTTTTCGGCCCTGTTTACGGGGCACTGGCCTTTTTGCTGCTGGAGGAGTTTCTTTCCGGCATCCCGGTCACCATTGCCGGATACCGTATCGGCGAATACTGGCAGCTTATCTTCGGCCCCGTCCTGATCCTGATCATCCTGTATGCCCGCGGCGGCATATACGGTTTCCTGCAACCGCGGAGTAACGGCAAATGACCACGCCCGTTCTCGAAGCCCGGCAACTGATCAAGCGTTTCGGCGGTCTGGTCGCCACCGACAATCTCAGCATGACCGTCAATCCCGGTGAACTGCACGCCGTCATCGGCCCCAACGGTGCCGGAAAAACCACGCTGATCGGTCAGCTTACGGGGGCCATCCGCCCCGATGGCGGCGATATTTTCCTGCACGGGCGGCGCATCACCCATATGCCGACCTTCCGGCGCAGCAGGCTGGGTCTGGCGCGCTCCTTTCAGATCACTTCCGTCTTCAGCGAAATGACGGTGCTGGAAAACGTCGCCCTGGCCGTACAGGCCCATAGCGGTCACTCCTTCCGCTTCTGGAAACCGGCACTCCGCGACCCGGCGCTGAGGGAAGCAGCCGAACAGGCGCTCGACTTCATCGGCCTGGCCCCCAGGCGCGACGAACAGGTCGGCAATCTTTCCCATGGGGAGCAGCGGCAGCTCGAAATGGCCATGGCGCTTGCCACCAAACCCAGAATCCTGCTGCTCGACGAGCCCATGGCCGGAATGAGCCAGGAAGAAACCGCCCGCATGGTCGCGATCCTCGGCCCTCTGAAGAAAAGCGTGCCCATCCTGCTGATCGAACATGACATGGATGCCGTTTTCGCCCTGGCCGATCGTATCAGCGTGCTGGTCTACGGACGGATCATCGCCTCCGGCAGCCCCGATGCCATCCGCATCAACCCTGAAGTGAAGGCCGCCTATCTCGGAGATGACGATGCTTGAACTGCAAGGCGTGCAGACTGCTTACGGCCGCAGTCAGGTTCTGTTCGGCATAAGCCTGTCAATCGGTGAAGGCCAGGTCGCCACCCTGATCGGACGCAACGGCATGGGCAAGACCACCACGGTCCGCTCGATCATGGGGCTGACCCCTGCGCACAGCGGCAGCATCAAATTCAAAAACAATGAAATCCGCGGTGCCAAACCCTATGAAATCGCCCAGATGGGAATCGGGCTGGTGCCCGAGGGGCGACGGATCTTCCCCAATCTCAATGTCGAGGAAAACCTGGTCGCCACCGCCGCCAACCGCACCGGCGCCGCCTCTCCCTGGACGCTGGAAAAAGTGTTCGAATTGTTTCCCCGCCTCAATGAACGCCGCCGCAATATGGGCAGCCAGCTTTCGGGCGGCGAACAGCAGATGCTGGCCATCGCCCGGGCACTGATGACCAATCCCGCGCTTCTCATCCTCGATGAAGCGACCGAAGGCCTGGCCCCGGTCATTCGCGCAGAAATATGGTCCGTTCT
The DNA here is from genome assembly GCA_026992315.1 of Sneathiellales bacterium. Taxonomy (GTDB): domain Bacteria; phylum Pseudomonadota; class Alphaproteobacteria; order Minwuiales; family Minwuiaceae; genus JALXAG01. The sequence continues at coordinate 13,146 of JALXAG010000209.1, forward strand.
CTCGGCACTGAAACGGAAGGGGCAATCGATTTTGCTGATCGACAAAAACCTGCGGGAGATGACGGCCGTCGCCGATTATCATTTCGTCATCGAAAAAGGTGTCATCGTCTGGGCCGGGGACAACGCCTCCCTGCT
>JALXAG010000210.1 GCA_026992315.1 Sneathiellales bacterium
AGCAGGCACCGGCCGCCCCTCCACCCCCCTTCTGGCGCCGGCCAGCGCCCTGACCGCCCAGCAGGCAGCGGGCGGGCAGAAGCAGGAGAAGGCCGCGCAAGGGGAAAACACACCTCTCAGCGATGAAGAACGCGCCCAGGCCGAATCCCTGAAAAAACGCGACCGCGAGGTTCGCGCACACGAACGCGCCCATGCCAGCGCCGGCGGCCAATATGCGGGAAGCCCGTCATATTCATATGAAACCGGTCCCGATGGCCGCCAATATGCCGTAGAAGGCGAAGTGCCGATCGATTCCGGCGCCATTCCCGGCGATCCGGAAGCGACGATCGACAAGATGACCATTGTCATCAAGGCTGCGCTGGCCCCGGCGGAGCCTTCCGGACAGGACCGCAAGGTTGCCGCCCAGGCCCAGGCAGAGCTGGCAAAGGCCCGGGCCGAACTGGCCAGCCAGCGTCGCGAGGAAAACACTTCAGCCACAGCCGATGACCGCCCACCCCCGCAATCGGCAAACGCGGTGGCGCAAGACGACCAGTCCCCGCGCCCTGGCATTGCAAGGCCACAGGCAGAAATTGCAGCCCGTGCCTATCAGGCGGCGCAGACCGTTACCGCCATGGCCCTGGGCGCCGCCTGAAGGCCGTTTCACGGCATCACAAACGTTCTTTTCCGCTCACTATTGATCGCAAATGAACATTTGCACCTCTCGCCATATACAACCTCCGGAATATACACTATCCGATATTCCGAGCCCTGCACCTTTATCGAGACATCGACAATAAATTGCATGCCCACCCTCTCATCTGGATAATTTTTCCTCAATAATTTTCGTTTGACATTCATTTTGTTTCGTATGTACCGTTAACGAAAGTTGATTTGTAGCATCACGAACATAAGCCAATGGGAGGGAAATTAATGCGAAAGAGTATGACCACGGTTATCGCTGTTCTAGCGATGACAAGCTTGGCTTCGCCCGGCTTTGCCGGCATGAAGGAAGCGAAAAAATGGGTGGAGAACGAATTCCAGCCTTCGACGCTCTCCAAGGAAGAGCAAATGAAGGAGATGGAATGGTTCATCAAGGCCGCCGCGCCCTTCAAGGGCATGGAGATCAACGTCCTGTCCGAAACCATTCCGACCCATGAATATGAATCCAAGACGCTGGCCAAAGCCTTCACGGAGATCACCGGCATCAAGGTCAATCATCAGCTTCTGGGCGAGGGGGAGGTCATCCAGGCCGTCCAGACCCAGATGCAGACCAAGCGCAATCTGTATGACGCCTATGTCAACGATTCCGATCTGATCGGCACCCATTCGCGCCTGCAGCTGGCCGTGAATCTGACCGACTGGATGGCGGGCGAGGGCAAGGATGTGACCCTGCCGACGCTGGACATAGACGATTTCATCGGCAAATCCTTCACCACCGGCCCGGACGGTAAGCTGTGGCAGCTTCCCGACCAGCAATTCGCCAATCTGTACTGGTTCCGTTATGACTGGTTCAAGCGCCCGGATCTGAAGAAACGCTTCAAGGAAATCTACGGTTATGAACTGGGCGTACCGGTCAACTGGTCGGCCTATGAGGATATCGCCGATTTCTTCACCAACAAGGTGAAGGAAATCGACGGTGTGCGCGTTTACGGCCACATGGATTACGGCAAGCGCGCCCCGGATCTCGGCTGGCGGATGACCGATGCCTGGCTGTCCATGGCCGGCGAAGGTTCCAAGGGCATTCCCAATGGCCGCCCGATCGACGAATGGGGCATCCGCATGGAAGAAGGTTCCTGCAATCCGGCCGGGGCCTCGGTCACCCGCGGCGGCGGCACCAACGGGCCGGCGGCGGTTTACGCCATCCGCAAATGGGACGAATGGCTGCGTAAATACGCCCCTCCCGGCGCAGCGGATTACGACTTCTATCAGTCCCTGCCCGCCCTGTCGCAGGGCAATGTCGCCCAGCAGATCTTCTGGTATACCGCCTTCACCTCCGCCATGGTGGCACCGAAAAGCGCCGGCAACAACACGGTGGACGACAACGGCAAGCCGCTGTGGCGCATGGCCCCGTCCCCCCATGGTCCGTATTGGGAAAAGGGACAGAAGCTCGGCTATCAGGATGCCGGCTCGTGGACCCTGTTCAAATCCACGCCTGTCGACCGGCGCAAGGCCGCCTGGCTCTATGCCCAGTTCACCGTGTCCAAGACCGTGTCGCTCAAGAAGAGTCATGTCGGCCTGACCATCATCCGCGACAGCGATATCCGTCATGAATCCTTCACCAAACGGGCGCCCAATCTCGGCGGTCTGGTGGAATTCTATCGCTCTCCCGACCGCGTCAACTGGACGCCGACGGGCATCAACGTTCCCGATTATCCGAAGCTGGCACAGCTGTGGTGGCAGAATATCGGCGACGTGAATTCCGGCACCTTCACCCCGCAGCAGGCCATGGACCGTTTGGCAGAACAGATGGATCAGGTGATGGCCCGGATGCAGGCCGCCGATGAAAAGGCCAATGTCTATAATGGCTGCGGCCCGCGCCTGAACCCGGAAAAGCCGGCCTCCTACTGGCTCGGACGGCCCGGCGGACCGAAAAAGAAGCTGGCCAATGAAAAACCGCAGGGTCAGACCATCGATTACGATGAGCTGATCAAGCGCTGGCAGCAGGGCTGATCCCGCCCGCCCGGGGAGAGGCCCTTCTCCCCGGGCATGGCGTCGGGCAGGCAGAATGTGCGAAGCCCGCCCGGCAGCCAGTATCCGGTATCATGCCGTATCCGGTATCGTGATTTTCCGTTTTATCCGTAATCGGCTTTCCGCCGGCAGGCATCTGCCCGGCGGCCGCCCGACAGGAAGCGTATCGTGACCCTGGAACTGAAAAACGTCTCCAAAACCGTGGATGGCGTCCCGCACATCCATCCGACGAGCATCGCCCTGGCTGAGGACGGGTTCAATATTCTCCTCGGCACCACCCTGGCCGGCAAAACGACGCTGATGCAGCTCATGGCCGGGCTGGAACGCCCGACGGGCGGGGAAGTATGGTTCGCCGGACGCAATGTAACCGGCATTGCGGTGCAGAAACGCAATGTATCCATGGTGTATCAGCAGTTCATCAATTATCCGAACATGTCCGTTTACGAGAATATCGCCTCGCCCTTGAGGGTGGCGCGGATGAAGGCGGCGGAAATCGACCGCCGCGTCCGGGAGATCTCGGAACTGCTCAGACTGACGCCGATGCTGAAGCGCAAACCGGCAGAGCTTTCCGGCGGTCAGCAGCAGCGCACGGCCCTGGCCCGGGCCCTGGTCAAGGATTCCGATCTGATTCTGCTGGACGAGCCGCTCGCCAATCTCGATTTCAAGCTGCGCGAGGAACTGCGCGAAGAACTGCCCCGGCTGTTCAGCGGCCGCCGCTGTACCGTCGTCTATGCGACAACCGAACCGGTGGAGGCGCTGTTGCTCGGCGGTCATACGGCGGCCATGCATGAAGGCGCGGTGACCCAGTTCGGCCCGACCGGCGAGCTGTATCGCGACCCGGCCGACCTGCAGACGGCAAGAATCTTCTCCGAACCGCCGATCAATACCGCAACCGCGCTCAAACAGGGCCGCAGGATCGCGATCAATGCCGATATCGGCTGGGAGCTGCCCGGTGCATTCACCGCCCTTCCCGACGGGCCGCTGATTGTCGCCATCCGCCCCCACCATATCCGCCTTGTAACGGGAGAGGAACGCCACCGCCCCGATCTGAGCATCATCGCCGGAGAGATCAGGATCGCCGAGATCAGCGGTTCGGAAAGCACCGTACATTTCACCTTCGATGAAATGACCTGGATTTCCCTTTCCCATGGCGTACACAGCCTCGGCGTCGGCACGATGGCGGATTTTGCCGTCGACACCGGCCATTGCCTGTATTTCACCCCAGAAGGACGGAGGCTGAAGCCATGAAAGCCGCCAGATCCGCCGCCGTTCCATCCTCATGTCAGGGAGGGAATTAATGTCCAGAATCACCCTGGATAATCTTCGCCACAGCTATATGCCCGAACCGCAGGCGGATGAGGACTGGGCGCTGAAACGGCTGAACATCGAATGGGACGATGGCGGCGCCTATGCATTGCTCGGCCCCTCGGGCTGCGGCAAGACAACCCTGCTCAATATCATTTCCGGCCTGCTGCGGCCTAGCGAAGGCCGGGTCCTGTTCGAAGATACCGATGTCACCGACATGCCGACAGGACAGCGCAACATCGCCCAGGTCTTTCAGTTTCCGGTCGTCTACGACACCATGAGCGTGCGGGAAAATCTGGCATTTCCCCTGCGCAACCGCGGAGTTGGCGAGGATGAGATCGCCGCACGGGTGCGCGAAATCGCCGCCATGCTCGACCTCGATACCATGCTGGACAAACGCGCCGCCGGGCTGACGGCGGATGAAAAGCAGAAAATATCCCTGGGGCGGGGGCTGGTGCGCGACGATGTGAACGTCATCATGTTCGACGAACCGCTGACGGTGATCGACCCGCATCTGAAATGGCAGCTCCGCTCCAAGCTCAAGGAACTGCATCAGCGCATTCGCCGCACCATGATCTATGTGACCCACGATCAGACCGAAGCCCTGACATTCGCCGACAAGGTCGTCGTCATGCATGACGGCCAGGTGGTGCAGATCGGCACGCCGGTCGAACTGTTCGAACGCCCGCAGCACACTTTCGTCGGCCATTTCATCGGTTCCCCCGGCATGAATGTGCTGCCCTGCACGCTGGCAGGCGGCAGGGCCGTTTTCGCCAATACGCCGGTAGCGGTGCAGAACCTGCCCGACAAGGTGCCGGCGGCACGGCGGATCGAAATCGGCATCCGGCCGGAATTCGTCCATTTCGCCGATGAGGGAATCCCCGCACGCATCGTCAAGGTCAGCGATGCCGGGCGTTATCGCGTGATCGAGGCCGAAAGCGAAAACACCCGCATTCACATGCTGCTGGACGAGGACAAGCCGATCCCGGCAGAGAATATCCACCTGGGCTTTACCCCCGGGCAGGCGCGTCTGTATGCCGATGGCTGGCTGATGGAAGAGGTAAACCGATGAACGACAAGACCCTGAACCAGAAAGGCTGGCTGTTCGTTCTGCCGGTGGTGGTGCTGGTGGCCTTCAACGCCGTCATTCCGCTGATGACCGTGGTCAATTATTCGGTGCAGGAAACCTTCGGCGACAATCTCTTCTTCTTCGAAGGGGTGAAATGGTTTCAGGAAGTGCTGCATTCGGAACGCTTTCATGCGGCGCTGCTGCGTCAGCTTACCTTCACCGGCATCATTCTTCTGATCGAAATTCCGCTCGGCGTGATCATCGCCCTGGCCATGCCGCGCAAGGGTTTCTGGGTTTCCGTCTGCCTGGTGCTGATGGCCCTGCCGCTGCTGATTCCCTGGAACGTGGTCGGCGCCATGTGGAATATCTTCGCCCTGCCCGATATCGGACTGCTGGGCAAGACGCTGAACAGCCTCGGCCTGGATTACAACTTCACCCGCCAGCCGTTCTCGGCCTGGGCGACGCTGATCGCCATGGATGTCTGGCACTGGACATCGCTGGTGGTACTGCTGGCCTATGCCGGGCTCAGTTCCATCCCCGATGCCTATTATCAGGCGGCGAAAATCGACGGTGCCTCCAACTGGGCCGTATTCCGCTATATCCAGCTGCCCAAGATGAACCGGGTGCTGACCATCGCCATCCTGCTGCGCTTCATGGACAGCTTCAATATTTATACCGAGCCCTTCGTCCTCACCGGCGGCGGGCCGGGCAACGCCACGACATTGCTGTCGATCGATCTGGTGAAAGTGGCGCTGGGGCAGTTCGATCTCGGCCCGGCGGCCGCCATGTCGCTGATCTACTTCCTGATCATTCTGCTGCTGTCCTGGATCTTCTATACGGTCATGTCGCCCAAGGAGGGGTCGTGATGAAAAAACTCACCTGGCTGGTGCCTGCCCTGTACATCCTGCTGCTGATGCTGCCGATCTACTGGCTGGTCAACATGTCCTTCAAGACGACCAATGAAATCCTCGGCACCTTTTCGCTGTGGCCGAACCAGTTCACGCTGGACAATTACATCAAAATCTTCACCGATCCGACCTGGTATAACGGCTATATCAATTCCCTCTCCTACGTGATCATGAACACGGTGATTTCGGTCACCGTCGCCCTGCCCGCGGCCTATGCCTTTTCGCGCTATCGCTTTCTCGGCGACAAGCATCTGTTCTTCTGGCTGCTGACCAACCGCATGGCCCCTGCCGCCGTCTTCGCCCTGCCGTTCTTCCAGCTCTATTCGGCGATCAACCTGTTCGACACCTATCTCGGCGTCGCCCTGGCGCATGGCCTGTTCAATATTCCGCTGGCGGTCTGGATCCTCGAAGGATTCATGTCCGGCGTGCCGAAACAGCTCGATGAAACCGCCTATGTGGACGGCTACAGCTTCCCGCGTTTCTTCACCCGCATCTTCATGCCCACCATCGCCGCGGGCATCGGCGTGACCGCGTTCTTCTGCTTCATGTTCTCCTGGGTCGAACTGCTGCTGGCCAAGACGCTGACCTCGGTCGCCGCCAAGCCGATCGCCGCCACCATGACCCGCACGGCCAGCACCTCCGGCTACGAGCTGGGCCTGCTGGCTGCCGCCGGCACCCTGACCATCATTCCCGGTGCCGTCGTCATCTATTTCGTCCGCAACTACATTGCCAAGGGCTTTGCCCTCGGCCGGGTCTGAACGGAGCACGATCATGATCGACCTGTCCTGGATGGCATGGACCTGGCAGACGGCCCTCTTCTTCGCCTTTATCGCCACCCTGCTGATCGTCATGACGATATGGGAAATACGCCATCCCGGCGGTGCACCGCGGCGCGGCATTCTCGGCATCGTCACCACGCGCGGCGACCGGCTGTTCATCTCCCTGCTCGGCAGTGCCTTCATCAACCTGGCCTGGCTGGGGCTGGCCGGACCGCCCTTATGGGGGGCAGTGGCCATATGCCTGATCTATGCGCTCGCCGTCTTCCGCTGGGTCTGAGGGCCATCCCTTCAGGAAGATTTACAGCACCGGTACAATATGCCCTAATGGCGGAGCAGCGAACAATCAGCCGATACCGCCATGAACACAAAGCCCCCCATGTCCGCAACCCTGCCCGACCCCGAACCCGGCCAATGCCTGGCCCCCGGGCGGTTCATCGAAAGCGACGATGCGGCGATCGTCGCCTTTGCCGAAAAGGCAGCGGCCGGTGCGGTCACGGAGAAGGACCGGGCCCTGCGCCTGTACAAGAGGGTACGCGATGACATTGCCTATACCCCGTACAGGAATTACCTGGAGGACAGCGCCTATTCCGCCAGCGCCTGCCTGCGTGAAGGCCGCGGCTGGTGCGTGCAGAAAGCGGCCCTGCTCGCCGCTGCCGCCCGGGCCGTCGACATTCCCGCACGCGTCGGCTTCGCCGATGTGAAGAACCATCTTTCCAGCCCGCGGCTGCTGGAAATGCTCGGCACCGATATCTTCTACTGGCACGGCTATTGCGAATTATGGATCGGCGGTAAATGGGTCAAGGCAACCCCGGCCTTCGACCTGGCCCTGTGCGAGAAATTCGGGGTACTGGCACTGGAATTCGATGGCGAGACCGATTCCATATTCCAGCCCCATGATGCCGCCGGACGCAGACATATGGAATATCTGGCCGAACGGGGTGCCTATGCGGATGTGCCGGTCCACCGCATCAGAACCGATTTTCAGCAATATTATCCGCGCATTATGGAACAGGGCGGCAATGTCGCCGGAGACCTGCACCGGGAGGCCACAACAACCGGCCAATAGCGGAACCGCAACCTGAGGCAGCACCCATCCTCATGCGCTTTCAGGATTAGCGGTTGTCCAGCCAGCGCAAGCCTGCAAGACTTACTCCCGATATCAAGCGAACCGCCGGGAAAGGCGCCAATCGCACAACGCACACCGGCCGGCCGGTTCCGTACGGCGTGCAGGGGAGAAAAAAATGCGGAGAATCGTTGCCATCATCGCCTTTGCCGTCATCGCGCTGGCGGCTTATCTGCTGCTCTGGCCCGTGCCCATAGATCCCGTTGCCTGGCAGGCACCCAAGGCACCGGAACTGAACGGCCCCTACGCCGTCAACGACCGCCTGGGCGGCGTCGAATTCCTTGCCATTGCAGGCGGAAGAGGACCGGAAGACCTGGCCCGCGACCGCAAAGGCAATATCTATACATCGCTGGAGGATGGACGCATCCTGCGCATCGACGCCGACGGCCGGGCAACGGAATTCGCCAATACGGGCGGGCGGCCGTTGGGGCTGGAATTCACATCGGACGGCACCCTGATCGTTGCCGATGCCTATAAGGGATTGCTGTCGATCGACGATGGCGGGCGCATCACCGTTCTGAGCACCGAGGCAGAAGGCATCCCCATCGCCTATGCCGATGATGTGGATATCGCTTCTGACGGGCGCATTTTCTTTACCGATGCCACGACGAAATTTCCCCCCGCCCGCTTCGGCGGCACCTATCCGGCCAGCCTGCTCGACATCATGGAACATGGCAGCCATGGCCGCCTGCTACGATACGATCCGCAAACGCGCAAAACCACCGTTCTGCTGACGGGGCTGAACTTTGCCAACGGTGTCGCCGTCAGCCCCGATCAGCGCTTCGTCCTGGTCAACGAAACCGGCAGCTACCGGGTTACGCGCTACTGGCTCGCCGGTGAAAAGGCCGGCAGCAGCGATGTTCTGATCGATAACCTGCCGGGCTTTCCCGACAACATCGCCGCCGGGCGGAACGGGCGTTTCTGGATCGGCCTGGCATCGCCGCGCAACCCGGTTCTCGACAGTTTGGCGGACAAGCCTTTCCTGCGCCGGGTCGTGCAACGGCTGCCCGCCTTCCTCCGCCCCCAGGCAACCGCTTACGGTCATGTTCTGGCCGTTGACGGCAATGGCCGCGTCGTCATCGACCTGCAGGACCCGCAGGGACGCTATCCCGTTACCACCGGCGCGCTGGAAACCGATGAATGGCTGTACATATCCAGCCTGCATGCCGACAGCCTCGCCCGCATCGCCCGGGAAAAAACCGGGCTGAAATAAGAACGCGGCCAACGGCGGCAAATCGCTCCGGACATGAAAAAAACGGCCCCGGTTTCCCGGGGCCGCCTTTTCGAGGGTGATGTGTGGCAGGATCAGAAGCCCATGCCGCCCATGCCGCCCATATCGCCGCCGGGCATCGCCGGGGCAGCGGATTTGGGTTCCGGCTTCTCGGCCACCAGCGCTTCGGTGGTGATCAGCAGCGCCGCCACCGAGGCCGCATCCTGCAGAGCCGTACGCACGACCTTGGTCGGGTCGATGATACCGGCTTCCACCAGGTTGGTGTATTCCTCGGTCTGGGCATTGAAGCCGAAGTTGTTGTCGTCCTGCTCCAGCAGCTTGCCGGCCACGACCGCGCCATCCACACCCGCATTCTGGGCAATCTGGCGGACAGGCGCCTGCAGCGCGTTGCGAACGATCTTGGCACCGGCTTCCTGGTCGGTGTTCTCGAACTTCAGACCGTCGAGCGCACGGGTGGCGTAAAGAAGCGCCACGCCGCCACCGGCAACGATGCCTTCCTCGACCGCCGCGCGGGTGGCGTGCAGGGCATCGTCCACGCGGTCCTTCTTCTCCTTCACTTCGACTTCGCTGGCACCGCCGACCTTGATCACGGCCACACCGCCGGCCAGCTTGGCCAGACGTTCCTGCAGCTTCTCGCGATCGTAATCGGAGGAAGTCTCCTCGATCTGGGCGCGGATCTGGCCGCAGCGGGCTTCGATCTCGCTCTTCTCGCCAGCGCCATCGACGATGGTGGTTTCCTCCTTCGTGATGGTCACGCGCTTGGCGGTACCCAGCATGTCGAGAGTGACGTTCTCCAGCTTGATGCCAAGATCCTCGCTGATGACCTGACCGCCGGTCAGGATCGCGATATCCTCCAGCATCGCCTTGCGGCGATCGCCGAAGCCGGGCGCCTTGACCGCAGCAACCTTCAGGCCGCCGCGCAGACGGTTGACGACCAGGGTGGCCAGGGCCTCGCCCTCGATGTCCTCGGCAATGATCAGCAGCGGACGGGAGGACTGCACCACGGCTTCCAGGATCGGCAGCATCGACTGCAGGCTGGAGAGCTTCTTCTCATGCAGCAGAATGTACGGGTCTTCCAGCTCCGCCACCATCTTTTCGGAATTGGTGACGAAATAGGGCGACAGATAACCGCGGTCGAACTGCATGCCTTCGACGACTTCCAGCTCGGTATCCAGGCCCTTGGCTTCCTCGACCGTGATGACGCCTTCCTTGCCGACCTTCTGCATGGCCTCGGAAATCATCTGACCGATCTGCTTTTCGCCATTGGCGGAAATGGTACCGACCTGGGCGACTTCCTCGTTGGTCTTGACCTCGCGCGAACGCTCCTGCAGGAAATCGACGACCTTCTCGACGGCCATGTCGATGCCGCGCTTCAGGTCCATCGGGTTCATGCCGGCGGCGACGGCCTTGGCGCCTTCGCGCACGATGGCCTGGGCCAGAACCGTGGCGGTGGTGGTACCGTCACCGGCCAGATCGGCGGTGCGGGAGGCCACTTCGCGCACCATCTGGGCGCCCATGTTCTCGAACTTGTCGGAAAGCTCGATCTCCTTGGCGACGGAAACGCCGTCCTTGGTCACGCGCGGGGCGCCGAAGCTCTTGTCGAGCACGACGTTACGGCCTTTCGGACCGAGGGTGACTTTCACTGCGTCGGCAAGAATATCGACGCCTTTGAGGATACGCTCACGCGCTTCCGTACCGAATTTGACTTCCTTGGCTGCCATTTTCAATTGCCTCCGATCAGCTTTCAATTACGCCCATGATGTCCGATTCCTTCATGATCAGCAGTTCCTCACCGCCGATCGTGACTTCCGTGCCGGACCATTTGCCGAACAGCACGCGGTCACCGGGCTTCACATCGGGGGCGACCAGTTCGCCCGCCTCATTGCGTGCACCGGGACCGACGGAGATCACTTCACCTTCCTGCGGCTTTTCCTTGGCCGTGTCGGGGATGATGATACCACCGGCCGTCTTCTCTTCGCTTTCGATGCGGCGCACGACAACCCGGTCATGCAATGGACGAAACTTCATCTGTTCCCTCTCCCTTGAAATAGGACAAGATCGTTATTAGCACTCACCAGTACCGAGTGCTAATTTCTCGATGCGTCCGGCATGTAATATCTGCATGCCCCTTCGTCAAGACCCGGGACGATTATTTATCCGCGGATATGCACAGACCGGGGCGCCGCACCCCCGGCAGAACGATGAAAACACAAGTAAAAAGCCCGGCACAGCCGGCCGGGCTTGACGGAAATAACTTCGGGACGGCTTCAGGACGGCATCCGCCCTTTCACCGACTGCCCCATGCGCCACCGCCAGAAAGCGATTCCGGCAAGGCCGCTCAGAAGCAGGGCCAGCCCGTCCGGCTCCGGCACGGCCATGGCACCCGCCCCGCCGCCTGAAGGCAATCTGCCGATCTTCAGGCTGTCGATGGTGAAGCCGACAGAAGACGTCACACCACGCATCAATCCGTGATTCTTCAGCCCTGCCCCGTAGCGATAGCTCATATCGCGGTAATACCCCACACCGAGCCGCCCCTTGCTTTTCCACCAGGCCATGGGATCGTCCAGCGAGACGAGATCCGCAAGAGACGCAGAACTAAGCCAATCCGATCCTCCGCGAAGACTCAGCCCGGCTGCGACATAACGACGGAATTTCCCTCCCTTATCACCCCCTTCAGAGCGAGATGACGTCCAAAGTCTGACGGCATCATAATTTCCCTTTCTCTCGCCGCCATACGACTTGTAGGAATCCCGAACCCAGGCACTGCTGTAATTCCAGCCGCCACCCAGGGTGGTTTTGTACTGCCTGCCGTCAACCGAAAGATAAAAGGTCAGCCAGCTGCTGTCCCCTTTCTCCTTCGAAGTGCCGTAATAGCAATTATCGTTGCCCCGGCATCGGTTGACCGGCACCTTATCCAAATCGATGATAAAGCGCCCCGAAACGCGCTGCCGCGCCTTTGAAGTTCCATGACCGGCACTGAAGCTATAAAAGGTCTGCCCGGTGAAATCGCCGTAAATCAGGGCCGCCGGCGCCGGCCGTGCCACCAGAAACAGCAACACACCGGTTATCATTGCCACAAGAGCAACACGAAAAAGCTGCTTCAGCCGCCCACGCATCAGTATGTCGGTACTCCTTACACCCGAAATACCCGAATTCATCGCCGTCTTCCCCATACATAAAAGCAACTACTAAAAATACTAAGGTGAAATTATTAAAACAAAGTAAACAAAAGTTTTATATAAGTAAAATTATATATTTATTGTTATTTGAATAAAATTTTATTTAATTTGCCACGACACAAAATTCTTGATTGCGTCGGGTGAAAAATCGGATGCTGCAGACAGGAATCGACAGCAGAATGCGGAGAGAAAAATGAGCGAACTGCAGGGTAAAAGGGCCATCGTCACCGGCGGCAGCCGCGGTATCGGCAAGGCCATCGCCGAAACGCTGGCGCAGGCCGGGGCCAAAGTGGTCATCACGGCACGCCATGGCGATGCGGCGGAAGATACCGCTGCCGCCATCCGGGCCGGAGGCGGCGAAGCCCTGTCCCTATCTTGCGATGTCGCCGATGCCAGGGCGGTGGAACAATTGTTCCGCAACGTTAAAGAACGATTGGGCGGGCTGGACATCCTCATCAACAATGCAGGTATCATCGATCCCATCGGCCATATCTGGGAAACCGACCCCGATGCCTTTTCCCGGCTGATCGCCATCAATGTCAATGGCGTCTACCACTGCGCCCGCGCGGCCATTCCGCTGATGCGCGCCAACGGGCGGGATGGCGGCACCATTGTCAATATCAGTTCCGGCGCGGCGCATCGCCCGATCGAGGGATGGAGCGCCTATTGCACATCGAAAGCCGCCGTGGCCATGCTGACCAGGAGTATCGACCTCGAAGCCGGCCCCGCCGCCATGCCGGAGGCACCGGTGCGCGTTTTCGGCTTCGCTCCCGGCACCGTCGAAACCGGTATGATGCAGCGCATCCGCCAGGCCGGCCTTGGCCCTGTTGCCAAGATCCCCGCCGAAGCGCATGGCCCTGCCGAAGCGGTCGGTCAGGCCGTCGCCTATCTGTGCACCCAGGCTGCGGCCGATCTGGCAGGTCAGGAAATCGATATCCGCATGCCAGACCTGCGTCAGCGCATCGGCCTGCCGCCATTGGCCTGAACCGGTCTAAATACGTGTTTTATGTGTGTTTTTTGCGATCAAGGCGTAACCATTCATTAATCATGCTCCCCCATAATCGCATCACAGCCTGAATGCTCCTGCGCGTTTTACGGAGGGGACAATGAATGCAGAACAGCCAATCGACGCGGAAAAAGCCAAAATGAATGAGATGTCCATGAGCACAGTCAGTGAAGCCTACAGCTCAATCGGCGATACCGCCGTTACGGAAGCGATCGAATGCCTGCAGGCCCTGGCTGCCGGCGACTTCACCAAGATGCCTCAGGGTAACGACCCTCTCTCCGAAGCCGTGCGGGCGATGGCGCAAAGCCGCATTGAGAGTGTGCGCGCGGCGTTGCGCGCCATCGTCGACGATTCGATACAGGCCAATGAAACCGCCATTACTTATGGCGAAACCGTAGCCGCAACGCAGGATGCGGACCAGCGCACCCATGCCATCGCCGCCGCGATCGAGGAGCTTTCGGCCTCCGTCAACGAGATCAGCGCCGCATCCGAAAGCGCCAATGAACTGGCGCAATCGGTTTCCGCCAGTGCCGCCGAGGGGCGTCAGGCCACCGACAAGGCCACCCGGACGATGGAGGAAATCAGCACCATTGTCGGCAACACCGCCACCCAGGTGAATACGCTGGCCGAAGCCTCCAAGCATATCGAGGAAATCGTCTCCACCATCAGCGACATCGCCGGGCAGACCAATCTTCTGGCGCTGAACGCCACCATCGAGGCGGCACGCGCCGGCGAAGCGGGCAAGGGTTTCGCCGTCGTCGCCAGCGAGGTGAAGAACCTTTCCCAGCAGACCGCCCGGGCAACGGTGGATATCCGCGAACGCATCGAACGCCTGCGCGAGGAAACGGCCAATATCGTCGCCTCGATGAGCCAGGGCACCGAAGCGGTTCAGGCCGGCAGCGAAGCCATGCAGACCGTGCATCAGGCCATGGAAAACGTCAATGACAATGCCGGAAACGTCCGCAGCCGCATGCAGGAAATCAACGACATCCTGACCCAGCAGAATCAGGCGACGCAGGAAGTGGCGCACAACATCAGCGAACTGACCGTTCTGAGCAAGAAGGTCGTCAATCAGGTGGAAAAGACCGCCGATTCCGTGGACGGCATCATTTCGCGCATCGGCGACAAGATGAGCCGCTTCGCCAATTTCAACCTGCCGGGCAAGGTCATTCATCTGGCCAAGGCCGATCACGTCATCTGGAAGAAGCGCCTGGCGAACATGTTCGTCGGCCGCGAAAGCCTGCGCGCGGACGAACTGGCCGATCACAATTCCTGCCGCCTCGGCAAATGGTATTACGGCCGCGATCTGCCCGAACGCTACCGCAGCCATCCGGCCTACAAGAAACTCGAAGAACCGCACAAACTGGTGCACCGTCACGGTATCGAGGCCGCCCGCAGGCACAACAACGGCGATATCAAGGGCGCGCTGGAGGAAATCCAGAAAATGGAAAAAGCCTCCGAAGACGTTCTGCGCCTGCTGACGGAACTGGAAAGCGCGGATCAGTAGCAACAGCGCCAAACGGCGCGCCACCGGCGGCTTTCACGACAAACGGGGCCATGGCTGTGTGCCATGGCCCCCTGTTTTTGCCGGGGCCCCTTTGCCGTGGCCTCGCCTATTTGTCCTTATGGCCGATATGGCGGCGTAAATGCCGCACTCCCAGCCAAATCGTCGCCATCACCACCGGCAGCGCCGCCCCCTGAACGATCGCCGGAGCCACCGGCAGGCCCAGGGGTTTCAGGGCCTTCAGCACATAACCGATCAGGCCGAGCGCATAATAGCTGATGGCGACAACCGATAATCCTTCGACCATTTCCTGCATGCGCAACTGCAGCCGCGCGCGCCGGTTCATCGAGGCGAGAAGATCGCGGTTCTGTTCCTCTATCGCCACATCGATGCGGGTACGCAGCAGATCGGCGGCGCGGGCAACGCGGCGTGCCGTTTTCTCCTGCCGTTCCCGCACCGTCTGGCAGGTACGCATGGCGGGGCTCAAGCGACGCTCGATAAAGGAACGGGCCGATTGATTGCCCTCTATCGCCTGTTCGCGCAGGGCCTCGATACGCGATCTCACCAAGGCATGATATGCCGCCGCCGCCGAAAAGCGGTAGGCCGTGGCAGCGATGGAGCGTTCCGCCGCCGCCGCCAGCGCTGTCAGTTCACGCAGCAGGCTGCGCTCATCCTCCAGCTTCGCCTGCTGGCCCATGGTGTTGACGATCCTGCTCAGCGCATCTTCTATGCGCGCGATTTCCCCGCTTTGCTCATGGGCCAGCGGCAACGCCAGCAAGGCCATCATCCGGTAGGTTTCGATTTCGAGCAGCCGCTGCACCAGTCGCCCGGAACGCTTGGCGTTCATCGAAAGATTATGCACGACGATCCGGCTGAAACCGTCCTCATGGATGCGCAGATCGGTGCGGATCTCGGCCGCATCATCCAGGGCCCGGCTGGCCAGCATGCCTTCGCTGACCAGCCATTCCGCCAGCTTGTCTTGCTCCGGTCTGTCCCCGGCGACGAGCAGGGCCAGATGAACCGCCACCAGCCGCTGCCCCGGCAGACCGCGCAGCCATTCGCCCGGCACCTTGCCGATCGCCGGATAACGGAACGGATCCTCGCCCAGACGGGGCACGATCACCGTATAGGTGGAAAATTCGGCATGGCGTTCCCACCGCAGCCGGAAGCTGCCGCCATCGATGACGAAATGGCGTGCATCCGGTGCCGGCGGGTCAACGCCGATGCGCTCGCACATTCTGATGACATGCTCGCGGTCGGCCGCACCGCCGCCTTCGCCGGTCAGCATGGCGACATGGCTGATCCGTGCCGGTGTCGGCAGCGTATAGAACGGTCGGGCATGCAATTCATTGTTCAGCCGAATGCGGTCCGGATGATCATGCCAGGTTATGGCCTCGGTCATTGACGGCTCCTTATTTGCGAACTGAACGGATCATGCTACCCTTTTCGCGCAGGAACAAGATGGAACAATCATCGAAGCGCCCGGCATCTTTGTTCGTAAACGACCGTTGCGTAAGGACGGCTGACAAATAAAACGAGGAGATGCACAGAGCCATGTTTCATGTAAAAAGACTATGCAGCCTGCTGTTTATGGCCGCCGTAATGACCCTGCCCGGCGCTGCCGGCCAGGCCGCCGAACATATCGGCAAGGTCGACAAGGTGCGCGTCTATGCCTATGGCACGGCACCGGGGCTGAGCAGAACGCCCCTTTATCCCCGCGATCCGCTGTTTCAGAACGAAGTGGTCGAAACCGTGCGCGACGGGGCGCTTCTGGCCACTTTCAACGACGGATCGCAGCTGACGATCGGCTCCTCGACGAAAATGAAACTGGACCGCTTCGTCTATGCGAAAGGGCAGGGTAAGGATGCCATGGTACTGACCATGGTCAGGGGAGCGCTGCGCTTCGTCACCGGCAAAATCGACAAGCCGGCCTTCGTCCTGAAAACGCCGCAGGCCACCATCGGCATCCGCGGCACCGATTTCATCGTTCAGGCACGCAATGGCGGCACCGTGATTTCCGTCCTCGAAGGCAGTATTTTCGTCACCTTCAGCGATGGCAGCACCGCCACCCTGAATGCCGGGCAAACGGCACGCTTCGGCAACAGGAACCTTCAGATTCTCGATATCGTCATCAAACCCGACGACCTGTTCATCCGCCGCTGGGACCAGGAATACGACACCCGGGGTGATGGTGGGGACAATTTCTCCAACTATTAGACTTAGAGTCCAACCTCCGGATTAGCAACACTCCCCCGGTTTCCGCGGGTCGCGAGAAAGAATCGCGGCCCGTAACCGTGGCACCTTGTCATCTTCTTCAACCGGGAATAGGCTGTTTCAAGCAGGCAAACATGCCGCCACAGGGCCCGGGGTGCAGGAATGCAGATCTATCTGCCAATAGCGGAAATGTCGGTTAACATTTTTCTGCTGTTGGGGATGGGTGCGCTGGTGGGTTTCCTGTCCGGTCTGTTCGGCGTCGGCGGCGGTTTTCTGATGACGCCGCTGCTGATCTTCATCGGCATCAACCCCGCCGTGGCGGTCGCCACTCAGGCCAATCAGCTTCTCGCCGCCAGTCTTTCCGGGGTTCTCGCCCATTGGCGACGCGGCAATGTCGATGTCAAGATGGGCCTGGTTCTGCTGGCAGGCGGCGTTCTGGGATCTTTCGCCGGCACGGCCCTGTTCACCGCCCTGAAGCAAATAGGCCAGGTCGATCTGGCCATTTCCCTATCCTATGTCTTTTTCCTCGGCACCATTGGCGCGCTGATGCTGGTGGAAGGCACCCGCTCCTTCCTGCGCCAGCGCCAGGAAAAGCGCCCCTTGCGCAAGCTGCATCAGCACAACTGGATCCACGGCCTGCCCTTCAAGATGCGCTTTCAGAAATCGCGGCTTTACATCAGTGCCATTCCGCCGCTGGCAATCGGTTTTCTGGTCGGCATTCTGGCGGCAATCATGGGGGTCGGCGGCGGCTTCGTCATGGTGCCGGCGATGATCTATCTTCTCGGCATGCCCACGGCCGTGGTGGTCGGCACGTCGCTGTTTCAGATCATCTTCGTTGCCGCCACGGTCACCCTGCTGCATTCCGTCGGCACCCAGACAGTGGATGTGGTTCTGGCGATGCTGCTGCTGGCCGGCGCGGTCATCGGCGCCCAGTTCGGCGGGCGCGCCGGGGCGCGGATCAAGGGGGAGGTTCTGCGCCTGCTGCTGGGGCTTCTGGTGGTTCTGGTCTGCCTGAAACTTGCGGCGGATCTGTTCACCACGCCGGAAGACATCTACAACATCGTCATTGCCGGGCGGGGCTGACCATGCGCCGCCTGCTGTCGCCTGCCACCCTGCTGCCGCTTCTGCTGTTGTTGACGGCGCCTTATCCGGGCCAAGCGGTGGAACGGATGGAAATCGGCCTGACCACCAACCGGATACAGATCACATCGCGTTTCACCGGTGAAAAACTGGTGCTTTTCGGCGCCATTCCCGCAGGCGGCGATGTCGTCGTCGTGGTCAGGGGCGAAGGGCAGGAAATCATCGTTCGCCGCAAGGAACGCCATCTCGGCATCTGGGTCAATGCCACCGCCGCCCGTTTCGAGGACGTGCCCGGTTTCTATGCCGTCGCCAGCACCCGCCCTTTGGAGAAAATCGCCGCCCCGCGCACCCTGAAGCGCATGGGCGCCCTGATCGACGCGCTGGAATTTTCCAGCCTGTCCCTGGCCGATGAAGAACAAAGAGACGCCTTCCGCAAGGCCATCATCCGCATCAAGATGCGCCAGGGGCTGTTCCGGCGTAAGCCCGGGGCGATCCGCTTTCTCGGCAGCGCCCTGTTCCGAACCGAAATCGCCTTCCCGGCCAATGTGCCGACCGGCAACTACACGGTCGAGGCATATCACCTGATCGACGGGCGCATCGCCAATGCCACGACCATGCCGATCTTCATCAAGAAGACCGGGATTGAACGCGGCATCTACGATATCGCCAACCGGTTTCCGCTGCTTTACGGCATTCTGGCCATCGCCATCGCCGCTGCGGCAGGATGGGGCGCCGGGGCCTATTTCCGCCGCGGCTGAACATCCGCTCCCAGCGTTCCGCCATGGCAGAACGAACAGCCGTTCAAAGCGGGCAGTCGGGATCGAATTTCGGCGGGCGTTTCTCACGGAAAGAGGCCAGCCCCTCCTTCACTTCATCCCCGGCGAAACCCATGAATTCCAGCGCCAGCGAGGTATCGAAGATCGGGCCGGCGGCGCGATACCAGTTGTTCAGGGCATATTTCGTCCAGCGGATGGCCGACGGCGCCCCCCGGGCCAGCTTGCGTGCGATCGCCAGCGCCTCCGCATCGACATCGCCGGCATCGACACAGCGGGAGACAAGGCCGATACGCTCCGCCTCCTCCCCGCTCAGGGATTCGCAGAGCATCAGGTAATATTTCGCCTTGGCCATGCCGCAGAGCAGCGGCCAGCAGATGGCGGCGTGATCGCCGGCGGCGACACCCAGGCGGGTATGGCCATCGACAATGCGGGCATCGCGCGCCGCCACCGAAATATCGACCAGCAGTCCGGCCACCAGCCCGGCACCGACGGCCGGTCCCTTCATCGCGGAAACGGTCGGCTTGCCGCAATTGATGACGTTGTAGACCAGATCGCGCGCCTCGCGCCACACGCGGCTGCGGGTTTCGAAATCCGTCGCCATCTCTTCTACGAGGTCGAAATCGCCGCCGGCGGAAAAGGCCTCCCCCGCCCCGGTCAGTATGGCCGCACGCACGGACTGGTCGCGATCGACATCGCGCCAGATTTCCGCCAGTTCGCGATGCATGATCCTGTCCGCCGGATTCAGCTTGCCCGGCCCGTCCATGGTGATGCGCAGAATGCCGTCATCGGCCCAATCGATACGCAGACGTTCATAAGCGCTGTAATCAACGGCCATCTCATCCCCCTAAGCGGTTATTGTCGGTAAGTTGAGCAAATGCGGAGGATAAACACCCCCTTCCCGGCAGCGGAGGGGACAAATAGTCGCGCCTGCAACCATTTTACACCGTCCCCGCGGGCAGGCGCCGGGCTGGCGGTCAACGCCACCGTTCACAAATCGATCTTCAGCCCGGCATGGCTGTATTCGAAGCCCAGGCTTTCATAAAAGCGGATGGCATCCCTGCGCCGCCGGTCGCTGGTCAGCTGAACGATGCCACAGCCGCGGCGGCGGCATTCCTCCACCGCCCAGCCGATCATCTGCCGGCCCAGCCCCCTGCCCCTGTAACCGGCGGCGATGCGCACGCTTTCTATCTGCCCGCGCCACATCCCCCGCCGCGACAGGCCGGGAATGAAGCTCAACTGCAGACAGCCGGCGATACCGCCATCAACCTCCGCCACGGCAAGAAACTGGTTCGGATCGGCCCCGATTGCATCAAAGGCCCGCCCATAGACCGGATCCCCGGGATCGGTTTCGCGCGCCTGGCCCAGCATGTCATCGGCAAGAAGCCTCACGATCTGCGCCAGATCGCCACGGCGCGCCCGGCGCATGTGCAGGGCGCTCATGCCTCCTTCATTTCCGCGCGCAGCTTCTGGCGCAGAACATCGATCGGCACCGGCGACCCTTCGACATCGAAATACCAGAAGGTCCAGCCATTGCACGAGGCCGCGCCCTGAACCATCGCCCCGACCTTGTGGATCGAGCCGGTGGCATCGTCGATTGCCAGGCTGCCATCGGCGCGCACGCGGGCGAAATAACGCCGGGAACGATCGAAGAGGATCTGCCCCGGCTCCAGCAGGCCGCGTTCGACCACCGTGCCGAAGGGCACGCGCGGCTCCTTGCGCTTGGAGCGGGTAACGGCCAGATCCTCCGGCGCCAGACGGCTGACCCGGGACAGACGCTCAAGGGCCAGCTTGACATATTCCTCCTCGCGCTCGATGCCGATGTAATCGCGGCCCAGCTTCTTGCAGGCCGCCCCCGTGGTGCCGGTACCGAAGAACGGATCCAGCACCACATCCCCTTCATTGGTGGTGGACAGGATCACCCGATAGAGCAGCGCTTCCGGCTTCTGGGTGGCGTGGGCCTTCTGCCCGTCCTTGCGCAAGCGCTCCCCGCCGGAACAGATCGGCAGGGTCCAGTCGGAGCGCATCTGCAGATCGTCGTTGAGCACCTTCATCGCCTCGTAATTGAAGGTATAGCGCTTCTGATCCTTCGACTTGGCGCACCACAGCAGGGTCTCGTGCGCATTGGTGAAGCGCACCCCCCGGAAGTTGGGCATCGGGTTGGTCTTGCGCCAGATGATATCGTTCAGAACCCAGAACCCCAGCTCCTGCAGGATGGCCCCGACACGATAGATGTTGTGATAGGAACCGATCACCCACAACGCCCCGTCATCCTTGAGCACCCGGCGCGCCGCGCTCAGCCATTCGCGGGTGAATTGGTCGTAATGGGCGAAATCGTCGAACTTGTCCCAGGCATCGTCAACGCCATCGACGGCCGTATTGTTGGGACGCAACAGCTCACCCCCCAATTGCATATTATAGGGCGGATCGGCAAAAACCAGATCGACGGATTTTTCCGGCAGACGGCGCATCAATTCGATGCAGTCGCCCTTCAGGATGCGGTTCCTGGGTAATGTCTTCAAGCTGCTCATGGGCCGCGATCCTGATTCATCATGCGAATCGCGTCAACCCATTTTTTATTCGATTCAAGAAGTTATGCCGATTCGCTGAGTCAGAATCTCGCGAATCGGTCGAAATGACTTCCGATGCTCCGGGCAAGGGCCGAGCCTATTTAGTGCCTCGCGATGCTCGCGGGTGCCATATCCTGCGTTCCGCGCCCAGCCATAGCCCGGATAGGTTGCATCCAGCCGCGCCATCAGATCGTCGCGATAAACCTTGGCACAGATCGAGGCCGCCGCGATCGAGGCCGAGCGCCCGTCTCCCCCGATCACGGCGGTTGCCGGCCAGCGGCAATCCTTCGGAATGCGGTTGCCGTCGATCAGCACATGATCGGGCGCGACACTCAACCCCGTCACCGCCCGGATCATCGCCAGCCCCGTTGCCTCCAAAATGTTCAGGCTGTCGATCTCCTCGACGCTGGCGGCGGCGATGGAAACATCGGCCGTTTCATGCAGCCGGGCGGCCAGGGCCCGCCGCCGCACCGGACTCAGCTTCTTGGAATCCGCAATGCCATCGAGCGGCGTATCCGGGCGCAGCACCACCGCGGCGGCCACCACCGGCCCGGCCCAGGGGCCGCGGCCCACCTCATCGACCCCGGCGACGATTCCGCCGATTTCCTTCTCCATCAGAAGATCGGGCACGGGTTATTCCTCCCTGATTTT
The DNA here is from genome assembly GCA_026992315.1 of Sneathiellales bacterium. Taxonomy (GTDB): domain Bacteria; phylum Pseudomonadota; class Alphaproteobacteria; order Minwuiales; family Minwuiaceae; genus JALXAG01. The sequence goes on from JALXAG010000210.1 coordinate 22,060, forward strand.
CCGCTCAAGCCATTCGCGAAATTCCGCCGGCTTTACGCCGCGGGCGCGCAGATCGGCCAGGGTCTCGGCACCATCGCGCTTGGCCAGGCGACGGCCGCTGTCATCGCGCAGCAGCGCATGATGACGGTAAACGGGCACCGGCAGACCGAGCAGCGCCTGAAGCAGACGGTGCACCGCCGTTGCCGCCATAAGATCCTCCCCCCTGATGACGTGGCTAATGCCCTGCAGGGCATCGTCCACCGTTACGGCCAGGTGATAGCTGACCGGTATGTCCTTGCGCGCCAGCACCACATCGCCGAAAGCGGCCACATCGACGCGCTGGCGGCCATGGCGCTCATCGCTCCATTCGAGCGGCGCCCCGCCGATGAGCGAAACCGCCCGCACAACATCCAGACGCAGGGCGTAATTCTCGCCGGCGGCGATGCGCGCGCTGCGCTCCTTTGCGCTCAGTTCCCGGCAGGTGCCCGGATAGATCATCCCCAGCGGCCCGTGCGGGGCAGAGACACTGGCGGCAATGGCGGTGCGAATATCCCTGCGGGTACAGAAACAGGGATAAAGCAGCCCCATCGCCTTCAGCCGTTCCAGCGCCGCCGCATAATCGACCATATGCGCCGATTGAAAACGCACCGGCTCTTCCCATTCCAGCCCCAGCCAGGAAAGATCCTCGAAAATGCCCTGCACCCATTCGGGGCGGGCGCGGGTGGTATCGATATCCTCTATCCGCAACAGGAAACGCCCGCCCTCCCGCCGGGCGCGGTCATGGGCCAGCAGGGCCGAATAGGCATGCCCCGCATGAAGCCTGCCGGTGGGGCTGGGCGCAAAACGGGTGACAAAATCTTTTCTGCTCATAGACTCCCTTCTTGTCTGCCCCTTTGGACGCCATTCCCCTTTGGACGCCATTTCCGAAACGAAGAAAGCGCATGCAAGCATGAGCAGGATCAATCTACAACAGGCGATCGCCATCCTCTGCCGCGAACATGCCCCGCTCGGCGCCATTTACCGCCGTTTCGGCCCGCCACCCGACCGGCGGCGGCCGCCCGGCCTGCTCACCCTGCTCAGAATCATTGCCGAGCAACAGGTCTCGGTTGCCGCCGCCGCCGGCATCTGGAAACGGGTGGAGGGTTTTCTGCGACAGCGGAACGATCCGGCCGCCACCATTCTCGCCGCCACGGATGCGGATCTGGCGGCATTGGGGCTGAGCCGGCCCAAGATCCGTTATTTCCGCGCCCTGTGCGCGGCCGTGCAGGAAGGCATGCTCGACATCGCCGCCCTTGAAACCATGGATGACGATGCCGCCGTCGCCGCGCTGACCGCCGTGAAGGGCATCGGGCGGTGGAGTGCCGAAATCTATCTGCTTTTCGCGCTTGAACGGGTCAATATCTGGCCGGCAGGCGACCTCGCCCTGCGCGAAGGGGCCCGCATGGTCCTGGCGCTGAACAGCCGTCCCGATATCGCGGCTATGGACGAATTGGGCGAAATATGGCACCCCTACCGGGGCGCGGCGGCCTGTCTGCTCTGGCATCACTATGGCCGCATGCGCGCATTGAACCGGCAGAGGCAGCAGTAATCGGATGGAACCATGACCCTGAACAGACTGGATGGCCCCCGCGCCGAACCCCGCAGCGAAATCAAACGCCTGGTGATCCTGCTGCACGGTTACGGTGCCGATGGTAACGATCTGATCGGTCTGGCCCCGCATCTGGCCAATGTGCTGCCGGAAACGGCATTCGTCGCCCCCAATGCGCCCGAACGCTGCGAAATGTCGCCGATGGGCTATCAGTGGTTTTCCCTTTCCAGCTACGATCCCAACATGCTGCGCCGCGACCCGGCACAGGCGGCCGGCATTTATGCGGCGATGCGCGCCGGTGCCGAAAAGGCAGCGCCGGTGCTGGAAGACTTCATCGGGGCAGAACTGCACCGCTATGGCCTGACGGCGGACAGGCTGGCGCTGGTCGGCTTTTCGCAAGGAACGATGATGGCCCTGCATGTCGGCCTGCGCCGTGCCGACCCCGTTGCCGGTATCGTCGGCTTTTCCGGGGCGCTTCTCGGCGGTCCCGATCTGCAGGCGGAAATAAAATCCCGCCCGCCGGTGGTGCTGATTCATGGCGACCGTGACGATGTGGTGCCGATACAGGCGATGTATCATGCCCGCGACATGCTGCAATCCCTCGGCGTGCCGGTCACCTCTCATGTTTCGCCCGGCATGATGCATGGCATCGCCAATGACGGGCTGCAGGTGGCCGCGGCCTTTCTGCAACGGCATCTGATCGGCGGCGCGCAGACGGAAAACGCCCCTTCCACCACATAAGGTGTCATAAAAAAATAATAACACCGCATATGGTATTGTGTTGCCTCTGCAGCACTTTCTTGCCACTATGGATGCAGATTGGCCGACGGTCGGCCGCCATGCCGTCCGGGATATCGGGGCGGTCCTGATCCGGCGGATCGCTCCGGCCATGCAGGAAGTGGTGAGGATACCATCTCGTGGTAAGGTCGTGAACATATCGCCCGAAGGCTGCCCGGCACTGGTGCTCAACGCCGATTACCGCCCGTTGAGTTACTTTCCGCTTTCGTTGTGGTCATGGCAGGATGCGGTCAAGGCAGTGTTCCTCGGTCGCGTCAATATCGTCTCCGAATACGAGCGCACCATTCAATCGCCAAGCTTCCGGATGCGCCTGCCCAGCGTGATTTCGCTCAAGACCTATGTCCGCCCCTCTCATCACGCCGCCTTCACGCGCTTCAACGTTTTCCTGCGCGATCATTTCATCTGCCAGTACTGCGGCACCGACGGGGAGCTGACCTTCGATCATGTCATCCCGCGCCGCCATGGCGGCAGAACGACCTGGGAAAACGTGGTCGCCGCCTGTGCGCCGTGCAATCTGAAAAAAGGCAGCCGCATGCCGGAGGAATGCCAGATGTTCCCCATGCAGCGCCCCTACCGGCCCAGCGTGAAGGACCTGCAGCGCAACGGTCGCGCCTTTCCGCCCAATTATCTGCATGAAAGCTGGCGCGATTACCTTTACTGGGATGCCGAGCTCGAACCCTGACCCTGCCCCGGAACCCGCTGGCGGGGCGGGCGGATCCTTCAGATGCGTTCGGACAGCCAGATCGCCAGGCGCGATCCGGCCTTGATCGCGCCGGTCAGCAACGGATAGGCCGGCGCTTCGCGGGCACCGGCTTCCCGCGCCATGTCGCGGTGTTCGATCTCCTCGGCACGGAAGGTTTCGATCGTCTCGCGCAGCGGCGTCTCATCGTCGCCCAGCTTCGCCGCCTGGGCGGCATAATGCTCGTCGATTACTTCTTCCACCGCCTCGGTGCAGGCCATGGCCGCCTTTTCACCCAACAGGGCCGTACCGGCCCCGAGGGCGAAGCCCAACACATGCCACAGCGGCGACAGGGCGGTCGGGCGCACATCGCGTTCGATCAACAGCTTGTCGAAAGCCTCCTTGTGGCGGGCTTCCTGCTCGGCCATATGACGCAGTTCGCCCGCCGATTTCCCCTTGCCGAGAACGGCAAGCTGCCCGGCATAGATGCGCACGGCGCCAAGCTCGCCCGCCTGATCGACACGGATGATCCGCTCCAGAATCTCCTCCCGCGTCGGGTCGCCGGGCAAGCGCCCCTCCCCCGTCACTTTCGGATGGCCGGGCAATTCCCGGATGGGTTCGTCAGTCATCGCTCAGCCCCCCTCCTGCTCCTGAAAATGCCGATCAGCCCCAGCGTACCGAGCCCGGCGGCATAGAGCAGATTCCATCCGGCCATGGAAATGCCGAACAGCGACCAGGCGATATCGGTACAGCGCACGACCGGGGCCCCCAGAATTTGCGCGCGCAACTGCTCGATCGTCAGATCGGCCCCCGCCGCGCCGCCGCATTCGCTGGTTCCCTGCCACCAGCCCTGTTCCACCCCCACATGGAAGGCGGCGATCCCCGCATCCGCATACAGGGCCAGCACCACCAGCGCCAGCCCGACCAGGCGGTGACGGGTCAGCCGCGACAACAGCAGGGTCAGAAGGCCGATGACGATCACCGCAGCGTAGGGCCAGCGCTGCCAGATACACAACACGCAGGGCTGCAGATCGAACACATATTGGGCAATGAAGGCCGCCCCCAGCGCCGCCGCAGCCCCCAGCACCGATATCAGCAGCAGATTGGTCACACCGAACAGACGGGACATCGATCTCCTCTCCCGCGCCGGACCCCGCAGGGGCTGACGCTACAACAGATACTTCACGGCAACGAAGGTGCCTACCAGAATAACAAAGAACAGCAGGGTCAGAATACCCAGATATTTTTCGATGAAACGGCGGATCGGCTCGCCGAAATACCACAACAGCGCCGCCACCAGAAAAAACCGTGCCCCGCGGCTGACAATGCTGGCCAGGGCAAAGACGAAGACATTCAGCCCGGCGACACCGCTGGCGATGGTGATGACCTTGTAGGGAAACGGGGTAAAGCCGAAAGCGGCCACAATCCAGGCACCATAGGCGTTGTAGGATTCGGTAAAGCGGGCGAACTGATCGCCGTAACCGTAAAATTCCACCAACGGCCTGCCGATCAGCTCAAACAGGTAATAGCCGATGGCATAGCCGAAAAATCCTCCGGCGACAGAGGCCAGCGTACAGATCAGCGCCAGCCAGAACGCCCGGCGGCGATCGGCCAGAACCATCGGAATAAGGACCACATCCGGCGGTATCGGAAAGAAGGAGCTTTCCATGAACGCCAGCGCTGCCAGCGCCCAGGGCGCGCGCCGGTGAATGGCGAAGGTCAGGGTCCAGTCATACAGGCGACGCAGCATGAGGCGCGTTCCTCCAATCCAGCTCCGGATCATATTCCGGCCGATGGTCGCGCAGTCTGCCACAGCGGGGCCGGCTGTCCACAGAAAAACCGCACAAGGGCCGCCGCCGGGCATTAACCGGCTGCTAACCATGTTCGCCGATAATGGACCGAAGCGGCGGAATACCAAGGGTAGCCGGAGCAAAAACCCAATAATATTAGACAAATACCAACCGATTCCTTAGAATCCGCTTAAGATTCGCAGCAGCCACGTTCTGCGGGGGGCATGGAAGGAGGGTTCTGAACATGCAGAGGGGCAGTTTCCGGCATCTGAACCATCGGTGGCGGCCATCTCGGCACCAGGAACATTTGCAGGACAAGCCTGACCCGTTATGGGGCAGGCAGGTTCCGTGGCACGGACTGGCCGGCATCGCCGCCCTTCTCGCCCTTCTGCTGCTTCTCGCGGCACCGCGTCCGGCCCTGGCCCGCTACGCCGGAATTGTCATAGATGCCGAAACGGGCGCCATTCTGTATGAAAAACACGCCGATCGGCGCCTCTACCCCGCATCGCTGACCAAAATCATGACCCTGTACATGACCTTCGAGGCCCTGGAACGGGGCAAGCTGCGTCTCGACCAGAAATTACGGGTTTCCCGCCGCGCCGCCGGCCAGACGCCGTCGGTTCTGGGGCTGAAACGCGGCGAGCGGATCAGCGTGCGCGACGCCATTCTGGCCCTGATCACCAAATCCGCCAATGATGTCGCCACCGTCCTGGCCGAGGCACAGGCGAAATCCGAACTCGACTTCGCCCTGGCCATGACCCGAAAGGCACGCGAACTGGGAATGAAGCGCACCCGTTTTCGCAACGCCACCGGCCTGCCCAACCGCCGCCAATATTCCACCGCGCGCGACATGGCCCGCCTCGCCCGGGCACTGATCCGCGATTTTCCGCAATATTACAAACTGTTCTCGACCCGCCGCTTCACATATAAGGGGCGCAAATTTCCCAACCACAACAATCTTCTGGCCAGTTACAAGGGCGCCGACGGGATCAAGACCGGCTATATCCGTGCCTCAGGCTTCAATCTGGTCGCTTCCGCACAGCGGGGCGGGCGGCGGCTGATCGGCGTTGTCTTCGGCGGGCGCACCGCCAAAAGGCGCGATGCCCAGATGGCCCGGCTTCTCGACCGCGGTTTTCAGATGCTGCCGCGTCTGGGCCGGGGCAAGGCACTGCGCATGGCGCGCAAGACCATCGTCCTGCCGCGTCCGCTGCCGCGTCCGGCCAGCGTGACCGGCCAGCAGCAGCCCCGTCCGGCCCGCCGCGTCGCCGCCCTTGCCATCAGCCGGCCGGCACAGGCGCCGAAGCCCGAAATCACGCCGACATCGCTGCCGGCCGGCAACCCGGTTGCCTGGGGCATTCAGATCGGGGCGTTCCGCCGCCTGGCCGCGGCCCAGAACCGTCTCTATCAGGCTGCCGCCGCCGCACAGGGACTGTTGAGCAACCGCAACATTGCCATTTCCAAGGTCAGTGACGACAAGGACCGTGCCTTCTACCGGGCGCGCATGATCGGCCTGAGCGAAAACAAGGCCCGCGAAGCCTGCAGCAAGCTGCGGCGCAACGCCATCGGCTGTGTCGTTGTCAGGGCCGACGAAGGGGCCCTGTAGCCGCAAGCAGGTCTTCAGCAGCCGAATTGATCACGCCATGGTTTCTTCGCCCTGAAAGAGCGGGCAGAGCCGGCTTCACCTCCGGGACAGCAGCGCCCCGGCGATTTCCGCGCCCAGGCGGGCATTGGCGATAGCCAGGGCCTTGTTGACGCCCACCGTTCGCCCGCCCGACAATTCCCTAAGCCGGGCCAGCAGAAAAGGCGTCGTCGCCGAACCGCCGATCCCCTGTTCCTGCGCCTGGCGCAGGGCCTGTTTCAGCCAGTCCTCCACCTCGGCGGCGGCTATGGCGGCATCCCGCGGCGGCGGATTGCAGACAAGAACGGCCCCCTCCAGACCAAGGCCGTCGCGGGCAGCGATCATCGCTGCCACGGCCGCCACATCGTCGACACGGGTCATTACCGGCAGATCGCTTTCACGGCTGAAGAAGGCCGGGAAGCAATCGGTGCCAAAGCCCAAGACCGTAACCCCCAGGGTTTCCAGCATCTCCACCGTCGCCGGCAGGTCGAGGATCGATTTGGCCCCGGCACTGACAACGGTGATCGGCGTGCGGGCCATTTCGTAAAGATCGGCGGAAACATCGTGGCTGACGCCGCCCGGCCGTCCGGGGCGGTGGACGCCGCCGATACCGCCGGTGGCAAACACGGCAATTCCGGCCAGATGGGCAATGCGCGCCGTCGCCGCCACCGTCGTCGCCCCATCGCCGCCACGGCCGATAACGACCGGCAAATCTCGAACCGAACATTTGGCGATCTCCCCGCCGCCCTCGGCCAGGCGGGTCAGACCGCCATCGTCGAGCCCGATGCGAACCTCCCCGTCCAGTATGGCGATGGTTGCCGGCACCGCCCCCTGTTCACGCACCGCGCCTTCCAGGCGCCGGCCCAGTTCCAGATTGTCCGGCCAGGGAAAACCATGGGCAATAATCGTCGATTCCAGGGCGACGACCGGCCGGCCCGCTTTCAGCGCTCCGGCCACTTCTTCGGAGAATTTCAGTTGCATCGGGGCGCCTATAACTGCGGCACGGCGACGCCGCAGGAACGCAGATGCCCGGCCAGAGCCTGCTTCAACCGTTCCAGCCCCTGGGCACTGGATGCCTCGCAACGGGCCACCAGCACCGCCTGGGTGTTGGAGGCACGCAGCAACCACCAGCCATCTTCGGTCTGCACGCGCACGCCATCGATATCGTTGATATCGGCCCCTTCGGCCTGCAGCCGCCGGCGTACTTCTTCGACAATGGCGAATTTGCGCGACTCTTCGCAGTCGAAGCGAATTTCCGGCGTGTTGATCACCTCCGGCAGTTCGCTGCGCAGACGGGCAACCTGCCCCCCCTCGGCCGAAGCCAGCGACAGAAAACGCAGCGCCACATACAGGGCATCGTCGAAACCGTAATAACGGTCGGCGAAGAAAATATGGCCGCTCATCTCCCCGGCCAGGGGCGCCTTTTCCTCGGCCATGCGGGTCTTGATCAGCGAATGGCCGGTCTTATACATCAGCGGCCTGCCGCCAAGGCGGGCGATCTCATCGAACAGCACCTGGCTGGCCTTGACATCGGCGATGATGGTGGCACCGGGCCGCTCTGCCAGCACCTCGCGGGAAAGCAGGGCAATCAGCTGATCCCCCCACAGAACCCGCCCCTGCCCGTCGATCACGCCGATACGGTCCCCGTCGCCATCGAAGCCGATACCCAGATCGGCGCCGGAGGCTGCAACCGCATCCTTGAGCTGTTCGAGATTTTCCTCCACCGTCGGGTCGGGATGGTGGTTGGGAAAGGTGCCGTCGATATCGGCATTCAGCAGGATGTGCTCTCCCGGCAGTTTCGCCACCACCATGCGCAGCACATCGCCGGCGGCGCCATTGCCGCTGTCCCACACCACCTTCAGCGGGCTGGCATGGCTGTACCCCTCGAGCAGGCGTTCGGCATAGACCTGGCGCAGATCGATATCCTCGATGCTGCCTTCGCCGCTTTCGTAATCGGCGGCGGCGGCGATCCGGCCCAGCTCCTGAATGTCTTCGCCGAAGAAACTGCCATGGCCGAGCATGATCTTGAAACCGTTGTAATCGGGCGGATTGTGCGAGCCCGTGATCTGGATCCCGCCATCGGTTTCCAGATGATAAACGGAGAAATAAAGCATCGGCGTCGGCCCCAGGCCGATGCGCAGCACATCGATGCCCGCCGCCGTCAGCCCCCGGCACAGCGCTTCCTGCAGATCGGGGGAACTGAGCCGTCCGTCATAACCGACGCTGACGCGCTTGCCGCCCTTGCGGCGCACGATGGTGGCGAAGGCCCGTCCGATGGCCTCGGCATCCGCGGCATGCAGGGTTTTGCCGACAGTGCCGCGGATATCGTATTCACGCAAGATTGTCGGGTCGAAACGATGGCCGCTCATTCTTCATCCTCCTGCCCGCGGGGCGGCAGGGACGCCCGGCCGATGCTGACATAACGGAACCCTTCCTCGGCCATGCGCACCGGATCGTAGATATTGCGCAGATCGACCATGATCGGGGCACTGAGCAGATCCTTCACCCGCCTGAAATCGAGCGCCCGAAAGGCGTTCCATTCGGTGATGATGACCAGTGCATCGCCGCCTTCCATGGCGTGATAAGCGTCATCGCACCAGGTGATGCCGGGCATGAGCCTGGCCGCCTCTTCCATCCCTTCGGGATCGAAGGCGCGGATATGCGCCCCCCTGGCCTGCAATGCAGGCAGAATATCGAGGCTGGGCGCATCGCGCATGTCATCGGTGTTCGGCTTGAAGGTGACGCCGAGCACCGAAATCGTCTTGCCGGCGACATCGCCGCCGCAGGCCTCGATCACCTTGGCGGCCATGGCTTTCTTGCGCGCATCGTTCACCTTGACGACCGTATCGACGATACGGATCGGCGCGCCGGCCTTTTCCGCCGTGCTCACCAGCGCCAGCGTGTCCTTGGGAAAGCAGGAACCGCCATAACCGGGGCCGGCATGCAGGAATTTCGGCCCGATGCGCCCGTCCAGCCCGATGCCACGGGCTACCGCCTGGACATCGCCGCCGACCTTTTCGCAGAGATCGGCAATCTCGTTGATGAAGGTGATCTTGGTCGCCAGGAAACAGTTCGCCGCATATTTGATCAGTTCCGAGGATTCCAGCGTCGTGAACAGCATCGGCGTTTCATTGAGATAGAGCGGCCGGTACAGGTCGCGCAGCAATTCGCGGGCCCGGTCGCTTTCCACCCCCGCCACCACGCGGTCGGGGCGCATGAAATCCTCGATCGCCGCGCCTTCGCGCAGAAATTCGGGGTTGGAGGCAATATCGAAATCGGCATCGGGGCGCAGTTCGCGGATATGGGCCTTCAGCCGCTGCCCCGTGCCCACCGGTACCGTCGATTTGGTCACCACAAGGGTGTAGCCGTTCATCGCCTCGGCGATTTCGCTGGCGGCGCCGAAAACGAAACTCAGATCCGCATCGCCCTCGCCACGCCGGCTTGGCGTACCGACGGCGATAAAAACGGCATCGGCCTCGCGCACGGCCGCCTTCAGATCGGTGGTGAAGGACAGGCGCCCGGCACGCACGTTTTCATCCACCAGCGCCTCCAGCCCCGGCTCGTATATCGGAATCTTGCCATCCTTCAGCGCCAGGATCTTGCTTTCATCCTTATCGACACAGATGACCTCATGGCCGAACTGCGAAAAACAGGCCCCGGACACCAAACCCACATACCCGGTTCCGATCATGGCGACACGCATGCGTTTCTTCCTTCATTCAGTCAACAGGCGGGCAGTTCCCGCGTCAGGTTCAGATAAGCGATTGCAGATAGGGGCGTAAGCCCGCGGCCAGATCGTCGCGGCGCATGGCAAAGGCAATGGTCGCCTTGAGAAAACCGACCTTGTCGCCGCAATCGAAGCGTTCGCCCGCAAAGCGCAGGCCGTGGAACGGCGCTTCGCCGATCATCTTGACCAGGGCATCGGTCAGCTGGATTTCCCCGCCGGCCCCGCGTTCGAATTGGGAAAGATGTTCGAAAACACTGGGCTGGAGAATATAACGCCCGACCACCGCCGCCGTGGACGGGGCCTCCTCGGGGCGGGGTTTTTCCACCAGACCGCCGACCTCGATGATTGCATCCTCCGGCAGGCTTTTCGGATCGATGATGCCGTAGCGCTTCGTCTCCTCGCGGGCGACATCCATGGAGGCAACGATATTGCCGCCCGTGCGCTCATACAACGCGACCATCTGCTTCAGGCAGCCGGTTTCGGCCAGAATGAGATCGTCGGCCAGCAAAACGGCAAAGGGTTCGTCGCCGACGATCTTGCGCGCGCACCATACCGCATGGCCGAGCCCCAGCGGTTCCCCCTGGCGAACATAGGTGACCGAACCGGCCGGCGGCATCCATTCGCTGATCGCCTGCAATTCGGCTGTCTTGCCGCGGCCTTCGAGAATGGCATGCAGTTCATAGGAATGGTCGAAATGATTTTCGATCGCGACCTTGCCCCGGCCGGTGACGAAGATGAATTCCTCGATTCCCGCTTCCTGCGCCTCCTCCACCGCGTATTGGATCAGCGGTTTATCGACAACGGGAAGCATTTCCTTCGGCATGGCCTTGGTGGCGGGCAGAAAACGCGTGCCCAGCCCCCCCACGGGGAAAACCGCTTTACGTAGTTTCATTCCAACCCTCGGACTATGACTGAAACGTCATGGACAAACCCGGCATCCCCCGAATACCCGCGAATGCGGCCGTTTGTGCCATGGCTCCATGACAAATACAAGACAGCAGAAAATATCCGCTCTTAGGAAACAATGTGTTAATCGGCACAGATCCCGGCCGATACTGATTTTAACGGCGCTCCTTCAGTAAAACATCCCTGGCCTGATTGATCTTGGCCGCCAGATAGGACGATCCGCCCTGATCCGGATGCACGCGGCGGATCATCTGCTTATAGGCCTGGTGAATGGCCTCCTCATCCGCCGTTTCATCCAGGCCCAATATCTCCAGTGCCTCTTCGCGGCTCATCCCCCCGGGCGGTGACGGATGCGCCGCGCCGCCGCCCGTATCCGGCCCATCCCGCCAGTCGCCGCCGAAACGCCTGAGGGCATAGCTGTCCAGCAATTGCGCCGAAGACGGGTCATCCTGCAGCAAATTGGTATACAACTCCCTTATCTCCGCAAAATCGAGATCGTCGAGGGCCCGCCCCGCATGGGCGCCCTGCAGAATACGGCCGGAAATTTCCCCGCTTTCATGATCGAGGCGCATTTCCAGCCATTCCGTGCGCACCTGCGAGGCCTGCTCCCCGCCCTTTTCCCGCCGGGGGTAACGGGCGAAGGGGTTGGCGCCGCGCAGCAGCCCCGCCAGCATCATGCCCGCCCCGATGGCCAGCCCGAAACGGCCGGTGAATAACAGGAAGGCAATCGCAGCCGCCATGATCGCGATCACAATCCCGCGGCCGATCTGCAGCAGCTTCGCCGGTTCGGTATTGACGAAAACCGCCCCCAGCACCAGCAGCAGAACCAGAATGAACAGACCGTAGATGAAAAAGATCATGCCGGATCCGTTGCCTATAGCTGACGGCTGAGCAGGGCAACGGGGCCGCCGCGCGTTTTCGCCAGATTCTCCAGCGCGCGCCGCCCGCCCGCCGCATAGACGGCCACGGCGCCGAGCAGGGATTTCAGCGCCTCCGGGCTTGACGGATCGAAGGGGCAATAGGCCCCGCCGGACAGTTTGCTCATCTGTCTGAAGCAGGTGGCGGCGGCAGGCTCCCCGCCTTCATGGAAAATGAACAGCGGCAGCCCGGCCAACCCCATATGCCCGGCCAGATCGCAGAGGGCATCGGCATCCTCCTCCATGCAGTCGCCGATAAAGATCACGGCCTGAACGGGTTTCTTTTTATGTTCGCGCAGGGCATGGCGCAGGATCTTGGCAATCTGGGTCCGCCCGCCCAGACAGCGCACCGCCAGCATGGATTTCAGCAGCGCCCCGGCATCGTTATGCCAGCGGGAAGCCTTGCATTCGCCGAAACCGCGGTAGAAGACCAGCTGGATAGACAGATTGCCCAGGCCGCGCACGGCTTCGAACATCTCCGCCTGAATGGCACAGGCATTGTCCCAGCTGGGCTGGCGGCTGGCGGTGGCATCCATGGCAAAGACGATCCGCCCCTGCCCGCCGCCGCGCGCGGGCGTGCGCGCCACCTTGTTGAGAAAGGCTTCGACATCCCTGCGGGTGCTGTGCTTGCGCTCGATCTCCCCGGCCATACCGCATCCCTTCATTCGCTCCGGTACCGTCAATATGGGAATTGGCGACCCTCCCGTCCAGTATACACGAGAAACGGAAGGCCGCCCCGGCGATAGGGACCGGCGGTCTCGGGGCCGCCCCCAGGGGCAGGATCCTAAAGCGGCAGGTTCAGGGCTTCGACCAGTTCGCGCAGTTCCTGGCGGGCGGCGACATGGGAAATGGTCATCTTGCGGTCCAGATCCTCGCGCCCCAGATCGACCAGCGTCAGCCCGTCGAGAAACAATTCGCGGAAAATGACCCGCTCGCTCAGACCGGTGGCGATACGGAACCCGATGCGGGCCGCCAGCGCCTCCAGCGCCGCGCCGAGGCGGCGGCGGTTGTGGGAATCCAGATTGGACAGGCGATTGCGCATCACCACCCAGTCGATGGTGCCGCCATCGCGCAGGGCCCGCTTCTTGCGCTGCTCCCATACCAGTTCGGCATAACGGCTGGGGCGGCGGATGGCGAAACTGTCGGGATCGACAATGGCCAGATTGTCGAAATCGATGAAACTGTCGTTCAGCGGCGTGATCAGCGTATCGGCGAAGGAATGGCCGATACGCGCCAGATGGCTGGCGCTGCCCGGGCTGTCGATGACCAGAAAGCGGTTGTGGGGATAGAGGGCCTCCATCGCCTGCGCCATGCGTTCGCCCTCTTCCGCATGGGCCGCCTTTCTGTCCTCCAGCGTGCTTTCCGGGATCAGCCGGTGATCGGGCATCGGAATGTCCAGCCCCGTCTTTTCGGCGAAGCGGGCGCGGTTTTCCAGATAGCGGGTCAGGGTGCCCTGGCGGGCATCGAGATCCAGGGAACCGACCGAATGGCCGAGATCGAGCAGATAGGCGATCAGATGCATCGCCGTGGTCGATTTGCCCGATCCGCCCTTTTCATTGCCGACAACGATGACATGCGCAGGCCGCGTCATTCCGTCCCCCGATCAAGCCGCAGTTTCAGGCCCCTGAAGACCAGCCCCCTAAATCGCGCAAACGAACGCCTGGGTCAAGGCCGTAAGCGGCGCGGAGGCATGGCTTTCAGCGCCCTTCCCCCGCCGGCAATACATGGATCGGCGCATCGGGATAAAAGGCATGATAGGCGAAGGCGAAATCGATGCCGTAGAGAACATCCTTCTCGCCGGTGCCGTCATCGCGGCGGACGGTCACATTGCCGACATCGGCGCCGCGGGCGATCACCGCATCGTCGAGGGCGGAATTCTGCCCCTTTTCCCAGCGGATGACCGTGCCGTCCTCCAGGCGGATTTCCTTGCGCGCACGCACCAGCGACAGCGCCCAGGCCCCGCGTTCGCCCAGCGAGACCACCCGCTCCAGCGGTCTGATGTTTTCCGGCACCTCGCCATCGTAAAGGAAGGGCCGCGCGGCGCTGTCATAGCCGTAATAGGGGTTGACGCCATAACGGCGCAGGGAAGGATCGCGCGGCACCAGCACCATGCCTGCGGGCTCGCGGGCGCGGAAACGGGCGATGGATTCGATGCGCGCGGGCAACATGCGCAGGCGCTTGCCGGTCATGGCGCCGACCACGGCCTCGCCCAGGAACTGCTGCCACCAGCTTTCGCTCTGACGGTCGTACATCAGCAGGTTGGATTTGCGCAGCTTGCCGGTGGTGCCGAAATCGAGCACCCGGCCATCGACACGGCGTTCGAACACCACCGCCGTATTGCATAACGGGCAGAAGGTCACGGCCACCGGCACGCCCCCGACCGTATCGTTGACGATTTCATGCCAGATCAGCACCGCCAGCGGATAGGCCCTGGCCTCGCCGCCGATCTTCACACTGACCACCGGCACGGTACCCGGGCCGATATCGGCCTGCCCGACCGGAACGAATTTGGGATCGTCGATGGCGGGAATGCCATCCTTCGGCGGGCCGCCGCCGCGAATTTCGTCCAGATCGATGCTGTGGCGGGTGAAATCGGTGCGCGGCCATTCGTTCAGCCAGGCGGCCGGTTGCGCCACCGCCGGCCCCGGCGCCGCCAGCCATACGGCCACGACGGAGAACAGACATGCCGATACCATCGCAACGCGGACGGCGAAGCGAAACCGAGCGCGCACGCCACCGCCCCGAACGACTGCCCTGCCTGAAAAAACAGCCATGACCCTCCCCGCATCTTCCCGCGCAACTGGCTGATCGCGGCAGACCGATTCCGAGGGGCGCATACCCGCACAACAGGCCGATCGCGGCGGGCGCACCCCGGGCGGGACACACCCCGCCACCTCCATCATACCCCGCCGGCACACCCCCGCCCTTCACATGCATTCAGCTTTGCGTGAGCGGTTCCGGGCCTACGCCGTGCCCGTAAATATGCGAGTAGCCACCGCAGGCGAAACGTGTCTGCGCGGCGTTTGAATCCTTGATTTATCAATGGATTGGAAAGATGGCGTCCCCTAGGGGAATCGAACCCCTGTTTCCAGCGTGAGAGGCTGGCGTCCTGACCGCTAGACGAAGGGGACGCTGTGCGCCCTTCATACGCCGACAGGGCCGGCCGGTCAAGCGGTCATCACCACAGGCGCAGCCGCCCCCCTTTGGCCGGCCGGCCCCGGCAGGATCAGGCGGATCGCTGGCGGGATCCTGCCGCGCCCTTCCGCGCCGCATGAAAAAGGCGGCCGCGATTGCGGCCGCCCCGTCGGGTGATGCGATGCGATCACCCGTTCGCTTCATTCGCCGGTGCGCATGACGAAAACCGACTGCTTGGCATGGCGGACCACCCGCGCGGCATTGGGGCCGAGCAGGTAATCGCGCAATTCCGGCCGGTGGGCCATCATGACGATCAGATCGGCCTTCATTTCATCGGCCGCGTGCAGGATCTCCTCATAGATCGTGCCGTGGCTGACCAGCAGATGGGCCTCCACCCCGCCGAGATCGACCCCGGCCACCGTATCGGCCAGGGCCTTCTTGGCCTCTTCGATGGCACGGCGTTCGAAATCCTCCGGGAAAAAGCCGCCGACGATCGCCATGCCGAAGGGCGGCACGACATTGAGCACATGAAGCTTCGCCCCGTGATTGCGGGCGAATTCCGCCGCCAGCGGCAGCGGCCCCTCCCACGAGCTCGGCTGCGCCAGATCGATGGGCACGAGAATGGATTTGAACATGATCCCCTCCCTCAGGCCGTGGCCGCACGACGGCGGCGCTGCATCAGAACGATCAAGCCGAGGAGCAGCAGCGCCGGAATATAGAAGACCTCCTTCGCCATCCTCTCCCTCGGCCAGGCCACCTGTACGATCTTCACCGGATCGTCACCGTAGAAATCGAACTTGCGCCCGATCCCTTCAAAGGCCGATCCGGGCAGCGGTTCCTCCATTTTCGCGGTATCGCCATCCAGCGAAACCTCGATACCGCTGACATCGAGCACATCGCCCTGCGGGCGGATATCCTTCACCGGCACGGCAAGGACCATGGAGGAGGTTTTATCGGGATTGTTGAAATCGGGGCCTTCGACCCGCAGGCGCAGTTCACCGCTGACATTGCCGCTTTTGACGATATCGAAAATCGCCGTTCCCGCCTTTTCGACATAAGGCGATTCAATGCGGTCGAGCCAGAAGCCGGGCCGGAACAGGGTGAAGGCCACCAGCAGCAGCGCCACCGTTTCCCACAGCCGGTTACGGGTCAGAATGTATTGCTGCGTCGCCGAAGCGAAGGACAGCATGGCGATGACCGCGACAATGAAGACGAACACCGCCTTTACCGGCGAGACGTCGATCAGCAGCAATTCCGTGTTGAACAGGAACATGAAGGGCAGCAGGGCAGTACGGATATCGTACATGAAGCCCTGAATGCCGGTCTTGATCGGGTCGCCGCCGGAAATGGCCGCCGCGGCGAAGGCGGCCAGCCCCACAGGCGGCGTGTCATCGGCGAGAATGCCGAAATAGAACACGAACAGATGCACCGCGATCAGGGGCACGATCAGCCCGCTTTTCGCCCCCAGCGCCACAATAACCGGCGCCATCAGCGAGGAAACGACAATGTAATTCGCCGTCGTCGGCAGGCCCATGCCCAGGATCAGGCTCATCACGGCGACCAGAAGCAGCATGACCATCAGATTGCCGCCGGAGAGGAATTCGACGAACTCCCCGACCACCTGATGAGCGCCGGTCAGCGATATGGTGCCGACAATAATACCGGCCGCGCCCGTGGCGACGGCAATGCCGATCATGTTGCGCGCCCCGCCCAGCATGCCCTCGAACCATTCATGGACACCGCGCATGAAACGGGCGGCGAACTCGCCCTCGCCACGGAAGAAGGCCTTGATCGGGTGCTGGGTCAGCGCCACCACCGACATGGCGATCGTACCCCAGAAAGCGGCGAGGGCCGGCGAGAGCCGCTCGATCATGATCGACCAGATCAGGATCACGATCGGCAACAGGAAATACAGTCCGGTAATCGCCGTGGCCCCGGCCGGGGGCAGTTCGACGATGGGATCGTCCGGATCGTCCACCTTCAGATCGGGATGGCGGGATGCCAGATACAGCAGCACCAGATACATTACCGAGCAGAGAATGACGACGGTGAGGAAGGCCATGTCCGGCGCCACGGTCTTTATCCAGCCGAGACCGTAATAAACCCCCAAGCCAAGGAAGGATATGCCGATGAAGCCGCTCAGCACCCCGATGACCTTGGAGGCCAGCGTCATGGTGGTGGAAGGCTTGGGCAGCCCTTTGAGGTCGAGCTTCAGCGCCTCGAGATGCACGATATAGACCAGCGCGATATAGGACACCAGCGCCGGAACCAGCGCATGCTTGATGATGTCCGTATAGGGGGTACCGGTAAATTCCGAAATCAGGAAGGCCGCCGCCCCCATCACCGGCGGGGTAAGCTGGCCGTTGGTGGAGGATGCCACCTCGACCGCGCCGGCCTTTTCAGGCGTGAACCCGGTTTTCTTCATCAGCGGGATGGTGAAGGTGCCGGTGGTCACCGTATTGGCGATGGACGAACCGGAATAGAGGCCGCTCATGGCCGAGGCGATAACCGCCGCCTTCGCCGGACCGCCGCGCAGATGACCGATGAGGGCAAAGGCGATCTTGATGAAGTAATTGCCCGCGCCCGCCTTCTCCAGGATCGAGCCGAACAGCACGAAAAGAAAGATCATCGAGGACGACACGCCAAGCGCCACCCCGAACACGCCTTCGGTCTGCATCCAGTAATGCCACATGGCCTTGCCGAAGGAGGCCCCCTTCCAGCGCACCACATCGGGCAGCATCTCGGAAGAGCCGAAGAAGACGTAGAGCACGAATACGCCGGCAACGATGATCAGCGGCAGACCGAGAGAGCGGAACACCGCCACGCCGAGCATGATCATGCCAAGGGCGGAAAAGAACAGATCGCTTGTCGTCGGCAGGCCGGCGCGATCGGCAATCTGCAGCTTGAACACCAGCAGATACATGACGGAGGCAACGCCCAGCAGGCCGAGCACCCAGTCATACCAGGGAATGTATTTGCGCGGGCTGGATTTCAGCAGCGGATAGGCCATCGCCGCCAGCATCAGAGCAAAGGACAGATGAAACAGGCGAACTTCGGAATTGTTGAGGATCACATTGATCCCGAGAACATCGCTCAGCCAGTAAGGCACGCTCGATGCCGTGTACAGTTGAAAGACCGACCACAGAAAAGCGATCGTCGTAAATGTCTTGCCCTGCCATCCGTGAGGATTGCGGGCACCGGTATCGACCTGGGCGACCAACTCGTCCACGTTTTCGACGGTCAGTTTTTTATCCGCCATTCCGTTTCTCTCCCTGAACTTTTCAGCCCTGCCGCCTGGCGCCGGTCTCCGCCGGCTTTAACACGAACAAGTAAAGAGCGCGGCGGTTTCCCGCCGCGCCCGCTTCAGACCGGATTACATCCAGCCACGTTCCTTGTAATATTTGACGGCACCGCGATGCAGCGGCGCAGACAGGCTGTCCTTGATCATCTGTTCGGGCTTCAGGTTCTTGAAGGCCGGGTGCAGCTTCTTGAAGGTGTCGAAATTGTCGAAAACGGCCTTGACCACCGTATAGACGACATCCTCGGGCACATCGGCGCTGGTCACGAAGGTGGCGCCGACACCGAAAGTGCGGATGTCTTCCTTGTTGTTATAGGTACCGGCAGGGATGACCGCCTTGCGATAGTACGGGCGTTCCGCCACCAGCTTGTCGATCGCCGGGCCTTCGGCATTGACCAGATGCGACGGGCAGGTCGCGAGTGTCTCCTGCACCAGGGCCGAAGGATGACCGACCAGCCAGAAATAGGCATCGATCTTGCCATCGCACAGCGCCTGGCCGGTTTCGGCCGATTTCAGCTCCGCCGCCAGCTTGAGATCGCTGCGCTTCCAGCCAAGGGCCTTTTCGATCACTTCCCAGGTGCCGCGCGTGCCGGAGCCGGGGTTACCGATATTCAGCCGTTTGCCCTTCAGGTCGGTGATGTTCTTCACCCCGGAATCATCGCGGGCAATGATGGTCACCGGTTCCGGATGCACCGAGAAAACGGCGCGCAGTTTCTTGAACGGGCCCTTGTCCTTGAATTTCGAGGTACCGTAATAGGCATGATACTGCCAGTCGGACTGGGCAACGCCGAATTCCAGTTCGCCGGCACGGATGGTGTTGATGTTATAAATGGAACCGCCGGTCGATTCCGCCGAGCAGCGGATACCCGTCTGCTTGCGCATCTTGTTGACCAGACGGCAGATCGCCCCGCCCGTGGGATAGTAAACGCCCGTCACGCCACCGGTGCCGATGGAAATAAAACGCTGTTCGGCGGCATTGGCGCCCGCCGCAAGCATGATCCCCGCGGATACGGCTGCGGCCATGAAACCCAACTTCATGTGATCCTCCTGTTCGTATGAAGCATTTATTCACGCACATACCGGGTATTATCGTTATCGCATGCTAGTCCCGCATCAGCCGTTTCAGATGCGGCTGCTGCCGGACCATGCCATCGCGCTACCTGCGGATACCCGGCATCCGCATTCACGCCCGTGCGACAGACTGACACAGGCACACGCAATTTTTCAATATTTTATCACTCTGCACACGGAATATTCGCGCAGACAATGTTCAGCCCGCATTATGGTTGCATTGCAGGCAGCATGTTTTCCCGTTTTCTTGTTCAGACACGGCAAAAATGTGGGAAACACTCCACAAAACAACAGAAAAAACGTCATGAAACAAACAAAGCCAAAAAAATGTCTGCTTTCTTGCGGGCAAGACTTATCTTTTCCCATTCAGCCCGTTTCCATAACCTGCGAATCGGTTGAAATCGGTCGGAATCGGTCCTCTGGCACAGCGCCCGATCATTTCATTCACTCAGAATCAGGTTTCGCGCATCCCTGATGAAGGCATCGACATCGGCTGCCGGCGTATCGTAGGCCGTGACCAGCCGCACCCCGCCGGGGCCGGCCTGCGGCCAGTCGTAAAAGTAATAGCCCTTTTCGCGCAGCCCGTCCGCCAAACCGGCGGGCAGGCGGATGAAGATCTCGTTCGCCTGAACCGGGGCCGCCAGCTCGACGCCGGGAAGCTGCTGCAATCCCGCGGCCAGGCGGGACGCCGCCTCATTGGCATGGCGGGCATTCTTCAGCCACAGATCGTTTTCCAGATAAGCGAGAAGCTGGACGGACAGATAGCGCATCTTGGAAAAGAGATGTCCGCCCCGTTTGCGCCGGAACAAGAAATCCTCCGCCCGCGCCGGATCGAAGAATACCACCGCCTCGGCGGCCATGGCACCGTTCTTGGTCGCCCCGAACGAGAGCACATCGACCCCGGCCTTCCATGTCGCCTCCGCCGGGCTGCAGCCCAGATGGACGAGAGCATTGGCGAAACGGGCCCCGTCCATATGCAGGCTCATGCCGTATTCGCGCCCCAGACCGGCGAGGGCCGCTATCTCCTCGGGGTCGTATACCGTGCCCCATTCACTGGCCTGGGTAATGCTGATGACGGCAGGCTGGGCCTGGTGCTGGTCGCCGAGACGCAGATTGGCGATCGCTTCCCGGATGGCCTCGGGCATGATCCGCCCGGCGGGGCCGTCCAGAACCTCCAGCGTGCCGCCGCCGGTAAACAGGATGGGTGCACCGCATTCATCCTCGACAATATGGGCGTTGCGGTGACAATAGACCCTGCCCCAGGGCGGCATCAGGGCCGATAGCGCCAGCGCATTGGCCGCCGTTCCGGTGGCGACGGGAAAAACCGCGACTTCACGCTCGAAGATGGACGACATTGCCTCC
>JALXAG010000211.1 GCA_026992315.1 Sneathiellales bacterium
GGTGCCCTTCATCACCTGATAGGCGCCGAGGGCGAGGATGACAAGCGCCATGAACCCTTCCAGTATCTGCGGGGCCAGGCGGACCAGACGGTAGCGCCGCTCCAGCTTTTGCTCGGCATTCAGCGTATCGATTTCCGGGCTCATCCAGCGCTGAAAAAGCAGGTGCTCGCTGCCCGTGGCGCGATAGACATTGAGCATGTCGAGACCGCGCACCCCGGCAGCATAGGCCTTGCCTTCGGCTAGCTGGTGACGGCGGCTGAGATCGCCGAGGCTCTGATTGAAGCGATAGAGCAGCGCCAGGCTGAGCAGCGCCAGGGCAATGGCGGTGAGGGCGAGCTGCCAATTGTAGAACAGCATGATGGCGCCATAGCAGGCCGATGTCAGAATGCTCAGGCTGGCGCTGGCCAGCGGGCCGGTGATGGTATTGGCCAGGGTGTTGGCAAGGCGGATGCGCGAGGCCACCTCCGCCGGATCGCGCTGTTCGAAGAAACGCAGCGGCAGGCGCAGAACGCGCCAGAAGAAATCCGCGGACATGCTCAACGCCAGTTTGGTCTGCAGCAGGGTGAGCATACGCGCCTGCATGGTGGTGAGGATGGCGCGGACAATGGCGGTCGCCGCCATGCCCGCCAGCAGCGGTATCAGCCAGGAGCGAAAATTTTCGACCAGATAGTAATCGACGAAGATCCGCCCGAATCCCGGCACGGCAATGCCGGGGATGACCAGCAACAGGCTGAGCAGGACGAGATAGGCGAATGCCTTGCGGGATTTGCCCACCTCGCGCAGCAGATAGGCGGCGACACTGCTGCGGCGGCCCTGGCGGCGGAAGTTTTCCCCGGGTTCGAAGGCCATGGTGATGCCGGTGAAGGCATGGCCGAATTCATCCGCCGATAATTCCCGCCGTCCGACCGCGGGGTCGTTGATGAAGAAGCGATTGCCCCTGATGCCTTCCAGCACCACGAAATGGTTGAATTCCCAGAACAGGATCTGGGGAAAGCCCAGCTCGCCCAGCTCGCCGGGCTCGCGTCTGAAGGCGGCGGCTTCGAGGCCGTAGGCACGCGCAGCCTCGAGCATTTTTGCGGCATTGCTGCCGTCGCGGGTGACGGCGGCCTTGATGCGGATTTCCTCCAGCGGCACGTGGCAGCCCCAATAGCCGAGCACCATGCCCAGACAGGCGGCGCCGCATTCGACCGCTTCGATCTGCAGGACGGTTGGCACATGGACGCGACGCTTGTTCATTGCTGCCGCTTCACTGTGCCGTGCCGCCGATCAGCCCGCGCAGGGCCGGAATCAGCAGCGTGATGACGCGGGCGCGTTCCGTCGTGATGTCGGCGGTGAAGGAGGTGCCGGGGGTGACGGTGACATCGGGGCCTTTGCCCGATGTCCAGACATAGCCCGAGGGAGACGAGGAATCGGATGCGAAGGCGATTTTCACGGCGAAAACGGCGCCGTTCTGCAGGATGACCTTGCCCAGCGAGGGGTCGCCGAGGACGCGTTCGACATTTTCAGGGGTCGAGGGGGTATCGGAAACCGAGACGACCCTTGCCTTCACCTGACCGTACAGCTCCTTGCGGACGGTGGTCAGATCGGCGAGGACCGGCATGCCCGGCTTGACCTGCTTGCCTTTTTCGAGGGGGACATAGACGATGCCGCTATGGGCATGCGGGCCGCGGGCGCCATGCCGGGCGGGAAGAAGACGAAACAGGGCCTGTCCCTCCTGCACCAGATCGCCGACGGCAGCGTCTGTTTCGGCGACCGTCCCGTCGTGATCGGAACGGACGATGGCCGTGCGGGCGATCTCGTCCTCGAGCTGTGCGATATCCTGTTTCGCCTGCGATACCTGCAGGGTCAGATCGACGCGTTCGCGCTTGTATTCGGCTTCCTTTTCCGTTTTCTGCTGGGCGATTTTCTTCTTTTCCTGCTCCCTGTCGGCGATCTCCTCTTCAAGGCGGGAGATCTCATCGAGGGTCTTCAGATAATTCTGCTCGGTGATGAAGCCCTTGTTCTTCAGCTTTTTCTCTTTTTCATGGCGGATCTTCAACTCGGCCAGCTGCTTGCGGCGGTTGCCGATCGCCTGTTCGATGGCGGCAAGCTGGCGGCGGCGGGCGGCCTCTTCCTTGGCGGCGGTGTCCTTCTGCAGGGCGAGAATGGTTTTCTGCTTGTTCAGCAACTCCTGATAGTTCTGGCGCAGCCCCTGCAGCTTTTCCTTCAGATCGGCCCGGTCGATGCGGGCGAGGATATCGCCCTTGCGGATTTTCTGTTCGGTATGAACCAGAATTTCCGCCAGCCGCCCGTTGGCGGGGGCGGGGACCGTCAGCAACAATTCGTCATGATCGCCAAGGACAATGCCCGTGCCCCGTACCTGAATGGGCACGCGGATGACAAAGGCGCCGATAATGGCGCCGATCAGCAGCACCGCCATGGCCAGAACGGCCAGCCATGTCCGCGGCGTGGTGATCGACAGATTATCGGACAGGGCATCCGGGCCCGTTTCAGCCTGTTCGGCTTCCTCGCGAAACAGCTTTTCCCCCACGCCGCACTCCTTTGTCCCGAAAAAGCGGATGACCGGAATTTCAGGGTTTTCGTTGTTGTTACGGGTTTAAGAATTATCGCTTCAGGTTAATATTTTGTTGTTAAAATAACAACCATGGCGCCTGTTGAGCCGAACCATGGCAGAGGATCGGCTCTCGCGCTGTAACCACGGTCACGCATGACCGGATGCTGCTGGAAATTGCTCGATGATGAAGGCAGATGGTTATTAGCTTAATCTTCTTTTCGCGCATATCGGGAAAGGAGGAAGTCCCCATGGGAGGTACATCGCTGCTAGGAAGGACCGAGCGCGTGATGCGGCCAGCAAGATGGTACAACAGCCTTCGATCATCCTTGCAATTCTGGATTATGATTCCAATTTTGCAAGATAAAAGCTAGGGGTTTATGGCAGGAAGTGGCGGCAAACCGGTGTGCTTCCGGCTTTCCGGGCGGCTTGGTATCGAATGGGGGAAGCATCCCGGAAGCCCGCGGGTGCTGTTCAAGTGCTGTGAAGGGTTGAGGTGTGAGCGCCTGCTTCAGGGCGGCAGGTCGCCGCCTGCCTCAGATAGCCGCATCATGGCTTGCGATTTGGCTGTTCCGATAAAAATGCATGCCAGCGGGAACCGGTGGATGATCCATTCGGCAAAAGCGTGTCATCCATGTTCCGGGAGTAAACCGTAACCCATCTGTCCGGTATGAACCGCCGCCATGGACCGGCGGTGCGTGGCGGAGGGAGGGGGATTCGAACCCCCGAGGGGCGCAAGCCCCAACACGCTTTCCAGGCGTGCGCCTTAAACCGCTCGGCCATCCCTCCTGGGCATTTCGCGGAAACGGCCGCATTCGATACCGGGCCGCCCGGAAACACATCGCCTCCGGCGAGCGGCCGAAGGCGTGGCGAATATACCCCGCGCGGCGGGGATTGCAAGCCCGATCTGGCCGGGGGCGGGATCTCACGGCCGATCACATTCGCGCAGGCGGGGGGAAGGCATTTTCCCCCTGCCCTTGACAGGCGTGCGGAAAAACAGAACCCTTGGGCTTCGTCCAACCTCTGAAAGGCCGCTGCCGTGGTTCTGTTGCGTGTTATCGGCTATATCCTGCTGTTTCTGGCGTTCATGGCGCTGGGTGGCGATCTGCTGGCCTGGTTCGAGACCGGGCAATGGGCCCCTGCCACGGCGGGGGAGGATATTTATGCCGTCGCCCCGGTCGTTCTGGAACGCGGGCAGGCCATCGTCCAGCGCTATCTGCTGCCGGAAATATGGGATCCGGTCATTCTGACGGTGTTGTTATGGCCAGCCTGGCTGGTGGCCGGGCTGCCGGGATTGCTGCTGGCGCTTCTGGCCCGCCGGCGGCGGCGCAGGACGATGTTCTGAAAACACCATCGCCGCCATGCCCCGGCATGCGAGCCGGCGCCGGGCTTTATGAGCCATGAGCGGGATCGGCTGGCAAGGACAGGCCGGGGATCAGTCGTCACCCATGCGCAGGGCGGCGAGAAAGGCCTCCTGCGGGATATCGACCTTGCCGACGGAGCGCATGCGCTTTTTGCCCGCCTTCTGCTTTTCCAGCAATTTGCGTTTGCGGGTGATATCGCCGCCATAGCATTTGGCCGTCACATCCTTGCGCATGGCCGAGATGGTTTCGCGCGCGATGATGCGCCCGCCGATGGCCGCCTGGATGGCAATCTTGAACAATTGCCGCGGGATCAGGGTCTTCAGCCGTTCGCAGAGCTGTTTGCCCCGTTCGTAGGCGCGGTCGGCATGAACGATGATGGATAGCGCATCCACCGGTTCGCCGTTGACCAGGATCGACATCTTGACCAGATTGCCCTCGCGGTAGCCCTGCAATTCGTAATCGAAGCTGGCATAGCCGCGTGAAATCGATTTCAGCCGGTCGTAGAAATCGAAGACCACCTCATTGAGCGGCAGATCGTAGGTCACCATGGCCCGGTTGCCGGCATAGGTCAGGTTGATCTGCTCGCCGCGCTTTTCCTCGCACAGCTTCAGCACCGCGCCGAGATAATCGTCCGGCACCATGATATTGGCGCGGATCCACGGCTCCTCGATACGGTCGATCCGGCCGGGATCGGGCATGTCGGCGGGGTTGTGCAGTTCGCTCATCGTCCCGTCGGACATATGGACCTTGTAGACCACGCTGGGGGCGGTGGTGATCAGATCGAGATTGAATTCCCGCTCCAGCCGCTCCTGGATGATTTCCAGATGCAGCAGCCCCAGAAAGCCGCAGCGGAAACCGAAGCCCAAGGCAGCGGAGCTTTCCATCTCGTATTCGAAGCTGGCATCATTCAGGCGCAGCTTGGCCAGGCTTTCGCGCAGATCGCTGAAATCGGCCGAATCGACCGGAAACAGACCGCAGAACACCACCGGCACCGAAGGCTTGAAGCCGGGCAGGGGGGCTTCGGTCGGATTGCGGGCATCGGTGATGGTATCGCCGACCGATGTCTGCGCCACTTCCTTGATGCTGGCGGTCAGAAAGCCGATCTCGCCGGGGCCCAATTCGTCGCAGACGGTCATTTTCGGCGAGAACACGCCGATGCGGTCGACGAGATGGGTGGTGTCGGCAGCCATCATCTTGATGTTCATGCCTTTTTTCAGCACCCCGTCATATACGCGGACCAGCACCACGACGCCGAGATAGGCGTCATACCAGCTATCGACCAGCAGCGCCTTCAGCGGGGCCTCGCGATCGCCCTTCGGCGCGGGCAGGCGGGTGACCAGGGCTTCCAGAACCTCATCGACGCCCTGGCCGCTTTTGGCCGATATTTCCAGTGCCTCGCTGGCATCCAGGCCGATCACGTCCTCGATCTGTTCGCGCACCCGCTCAGGCTCGGCGGCGGGCAGGTCGATCTTGTTCAGAACGGGGATGATTTCATGATCGTTCTCAATGGCCTGGTAGACATTGGCCAGGGTCTGTGCCTCGACCCCCTGGCTGGCATCGACCACCAGCAGCGAGCCTTCGCAGGCGGAAAGGGAGCGGCTGACCTCATAGGTGAAATCCACATGGCCCGGCGTGTCGATCAGGTTGAGGATATAGGTTTCCCCATCCTGCGCCGTGTAGGACAGGCGGACGGTCTGGGCCTTGATGGTGATGCCGCGTTCGCGTTCGATATCCATGGAATCGAGCACCTGCGCCTGCATTTCACGACTTTGCAGGCCGCCGCAGCGTTCGATCAGGCGATCGGCCAGGGTCGATTTGCCATGGTCGATATGGGCGATGATGGCGAAGTTGCGGATTTTGGAAATTTCGGTCATGGCGGGCTTTTATCAGAGCGGGCCTGTCCTGCCAAGGCATCCCGTGCATTCCGCCACCCCTCGCGGCCGTTCGCAGCCCCGGGGCGGCGGATCGCCCGGCGCCGCCCGGCAGAAAACCGGAGACGCCGGGCAAGACCCGTGTTCCAGGGGGGGCTAGCCGCGCAGGCGCCCGCCGGTGGCCTTTTCGACCTGGGCGATAATGCGGGCGGAGATGGCTTCGATCTCCGCATCCGTCAGCGTCTTGTCGCGCGGCTGCAGGCGGACGGAGAAGGCCAGCGACTTTTCCCCTTCGCCGACATGTTCGCCTTCATAGACATCGAAGATCTCGACCTCTTCGATCAGCTTCTTCTCGGCGCCGCGCACGGCGCGCAGGACCTTTTCCGCCGGAATATCGCGGGAAAGAATGAAGGCGAAATCCCGTTCCACGGCCGGAAGATCGACGATCTCCAGCGGCGGGCGGGTGGTGCCGCCCTTGGCGCGGGGCAGCGGTACCGCATCGAGGAACAGTTCCATGGCGGCGGCGGGGCCGCGCAAATCGTATCGTTCCAGAACGGTGGGATGCAATTCGCCGAAATGGCCGAGAACGATCTTCGGTCCCAGCCGTGCGGTGCCCGAACGGCCGGGGTGATAGTAATCGGGCGCCGTCGCCTCGATCTGTACCTTGGCGGTGTCGACGCCGATGGCCGCCAGCGCCGCCAGCAGATCGGCCTTGGCATCGAAGACGTCCTCGCCGCGCGGGGTAGCCGCCCAGTGACGCGGCCCCGTTCGGCCATGGCGCAGCCCGGCGGCAATGGTCAGCTGATCCTCGGGGCGGATGCCGCGGTAACCGGCACCGATTTCGAACAGGGCCAGATCGGCGCGTCCGCGGGCGGCATTGCGCGCGGCGGCGGCGACCAGATTGGGCAGCGGGGTCGGGCGCATGGCATCGAGATCGGCGCTGATCGGGTTGGTCAGTATCAGCGAATCCCCGCCGCCGCCGAAGCGGGCGGCATCCTCACGCGGCATGAAGGCCCAGGTGATGGCCTCCATCATTCCCCTTCCGGCGAGGACGCGACGCAGGGTGCGGATGCGTTTCTGCATCGGCGTCAATGTCGGCCGGGCGACATTGTGCAGCCGTGGCAGAGGTTCGACCTTCATGCCGTCGAAACCGTGAATGCGGACCACTTCCTCGACGATATCGGCTTCGCCGTCGATATCGCGCCGCCAGGAGGGAACGCCGATATTCCAGACATCGCCGCCGTCATCGACCTGAAAACCGAGACGGGTGAGAATGTCGCGCATCTCGCTGTCATCGACCTCGATCCCGGCCAGTGCCGCCACCCGCGCGGGGCGGAAGTGGACGGTCCTGCCGGTATCGGGAACCGATCCGGCGATGGCGGCCTCGCACGGGCTGCCCCCGCACAGACGCAGCACCAGCGCCGTGGCCACATCCAGCCCGGGCACGACCATGGCAGGGTCGACGCCGCGTTCGAAACGATAGCGGGCATCGGAATCGATGCCGAGCCGGCGCCCCGTCATCGCCGTCTGGATGGGGTCGAAATAAGCCGATTCGATCAGCACATTGCGGGTTTCGGCGGTGCAGCCGGTGCCTTCGCCGCCCATGATGCCGCCGATGCTGATGGCGCCGCTGTCATCGGCGATGACGCAGACCTCATCGTCAAGGGTATAGGTCTTCTCGTCGAGGGCCGTGAGCTTCTCCCCCGGTTTGCCCGGGCGCAGGCGCAGCGTATCGCCGGCGATACGGTCGGCATCGAAGACATGCAGCGGACGGCCCAGATCGATCATCACGTAATTGGTGATATCGACCAGGGCGGAAATCGGCCTCAGCCCGATGGCGGTCAGCCGTTTCTGCATCCATTCGGGCGAGGGGCCGTTATTCAGCCCCCTGACAACGCGGGAGGCAAAGACCGGGCAGTAATGGGCCTTGTCCGCGGGGAAATCGAGGGCGATGGCGACCGGTGCCGGATCCGTGGCCCCGATCGTCGGAATATCGGGCATCTTCAGCCGGCCGAGCCCGGCAGCGGCCAGATCGCGGGCGATGCCGAACACGCCTAGGCAATCCTGGCGGTTGGGGGTGATGGCAATCTCGATCACCGGATCGTCATAGCCCAGCAGCGGCGCGAATGGCACGCCGACAGGGGCGTCGTCCGGCATTTCGATAATGCCTTCATGGGCATCGGACAGGCCCATTTCGCGTTCGGACACCAGCATGCCGTTGCTTTCGACACCGCGGATCTTTGTGGGCTTGAGCTTCAGCCCCGTTCCCGGCACCGTCAGGCCGGAGCGGGCAAACACGCCTTTCATCCCCGCCCGTGCATTGGGGGCGCCGCAGACGACCTGTATTTTCTCCTCGCCCGTATCGACCATGCACACGCGCAGCTTGTCGGCATCGGGATGCGGCTCGGCGCTGATGACATGGGCGACGGTGAAGGGGGCCAGTTCGCCGGCCCTGTCGATGACCTCTTCGACCTCCAGGCCGATCTGGGTCAGTTTTTCCGTGATTTCGCTGAGGCCGGCCTCGGTATCGAGATAATCGCGCAGCCAGGACAATGTGAATTTCATCGGCTCAGCCCTCCCCCCAGCGTCGGCACGTCAAAGGGCAGGAAGCCGTAATGTTTCAGCCAACGCAGATCGCTGTCGAAAAATGCCCGCAGATCGGGAATGCCGTATTTCAGCATGGCGATGCGGTCCAGGCCGATGCCCCAGGCGAAGCCCTGCCATTCCTCCGGATCGAGGTCGACGGCCTGCAGAACGCGGGGATTGACCATGCCGCAGCCAAGGATTTCCAGCCAGTCCTCGCCTTCGCCGATGCGGATCTGATCGCCGTCGAAACGACAGCCGATATCGACCTCGGCCGAAGGTTCGGTAAAGGGGAAATAGCTGGGGCGAAAGCGCATGCGCACGTTCTCCACCTCGAAGAAGGCGGCGGCGAAATCCTCGAGAACGCCCTTGAGCTGGCCCATGTGAATATTGCGGTCGATGACCAGCCCTTCCACCTGATGGAACATCGGCGTGTGGGTCTGATCGGAATCGCAGCGGAAGGTGCGCCCGGGCGCGATCAGCCGGTAGGGCGGCGGCGCGGCCTCCATCGAGCGGATCTGCACCGGCGATGTGTGGGTGCGCAGCACCATGCGGGTACCGTCGGGCGCATCGGGCAGATAGAAGGTATCGTGCATCTGCCGGGCCGGGTGCTCCGGCGGAATGTTGAGGGCGGTGAAATTGTGATAGTCGTCCTCGATATCCGGCCCTTCGGCGATGGAGAAGCCGAGATCGGCGAAGATTTCGCAGATTTCGTCCATCACCTGCCCGATGGGGTGAATGCGGCCGGTGCTTTCGGGGCGCGGCGGCAGGGTGACGTCGATGCGCTCGGCCTCCAGCCTCGCCGCCAGGGCTTCTTCGGCCAGGGTCGCGCGGCGGTCTTCGATCGCTTTTGTCACCGCGCCCTTGATCCGGTTCAGTTCGGCGGCGCGGGTCTTGCGTTCTTCTGCCGCCATTGCGCCGAGGCCGCGCATGAGCTGGGTCAGCCGGCCCTTCTTGCCCAGGGCGGCGACGCGCGCCGCCTCCAGCGCCGTCAGGTCGGCGGCATTGTCGACCGAGGCCAGCAATTCGGCTTCAAGCGTCGATAAATCCTGCATGATTCCCCCATGGATACACTCCGCCCGCCATGCCGTTGCGCGATGACAGGCCCTGAATACGCAAAAGGGGTCTGCAAGAACAGACCCCTTGGTGCGTCATTCATGCATGACCGGTCGACCGGCCGGTCCGCACGATCAGGCCAAGGCGGCCTGTGCTTTTTCGACCAGCGCCTTGAACGCCTCCGCATCGCGGACGGCGATATCGGCCAGCACCTTGCGGTCCAGTTCGATTCCGGCGACTTTCAGGCCGTTCATGAAGCGGCCATAGGTCATGCCGTGCTGGCGGGCACCGGCGTTGATGCGCTGGATCCACAGGGCGCGGAAATTGCGCTTGCGCACGCGGCGGTCGCGATAGGCGTATTGCAGGTTCTTTTCAACCCGCTGTACCGCGGCGCGGAATGTGTTCTTGGAGCGGCCACGGGCGCCTTTGGCAGCCTTGATGACCTTGCGGTGACGGGCGTGGGTGGTAACGCCCCGTTTTACACGAGCCATGATCCGACCTCCTTAGGCGTAGGGCAGGAATTTCTTGACGATCCGCGCATCCTGGGGGCTGAGAATCGTCGTGCCCCGCTGGTTGCGAATCTGTTTGTTGGTGCGCTTGATCATGCCATGCTGTTTGTTGGCCTGATTGGCGCGGACCTTGCCTTTGGCGGTCAGGCTGAAGCGCTTTTTGGCGCCGCTTTTGGTTTTCAATTTGGGCATTTGCTTCCCTCTAGATCAACTGAAGCTTCTGGACCGCCACGGCATGCCCTCAATGCATATACGGATAAGACGCGCTTAATCCATGCCCAGGCCGGGCTGTCCGACAGACGGGGTGGTATATCCCCTGTGCGCGGAAAAGGCAAGCCCCGCGCGCGCCGCTGCCTGGGGCCCGGATCCTAAGTATCCAGATTGGCAACCTTCAGGGCGTTCTGCTGGATGAATTCGCGCCGCGGCTCGACCACATCGCCCATCAGGCGGGTGAAGACACTGTCGGCGCTTTCGCTGTGCTCGATGCGCACCTGCAGCAGGGTGCGGGCATCCGGGTCCAGCGTCGTCGACCAGAGCTGTTCGGGGTTCATTTCCCCGAGCCCCTTATAGCGCTGCATGGTCAGGCCCTTGCGGCCGATGGCGAAGATTTTATCCAGCAATGCCGTCGGGGAATCGATGCGGGTTTCCGTATCGCGATGGCGCAGAATGGCCGGTTCCTCGTAAAGGGTCTGCAGATCGGCGGCCATGCTGTTGAGATTGCGTGCTTCCGCCGATTCCAGCAGGCGGCGGTCGATGCGATGGGTTTCGCGCACGCCGCGCACCTCGCGCGATAATTGGATGGCGCCGTCGACGACCTGCCCGCTCCAGCCGCGTTCGTATTCTTCCGACAGACGATCGAGACGGGCCGCGACCCTGGCGGCGACGGCGGCAGCGGTTTCGGGATCGTCCAGAATGGCGGGATCGAGTGCGCCTGCGATCGCCATCTGTTCGACGATCCAGCGGTTGTATCGGCGCGAGGCGGAATCGAGCATCCGCCGGCACAGCCGGGCTTCGTCGATCAGGCGCATCAGGTCGGCCCCGGCATGCTGCACTCCCTTGTGGTCGATCAGCAGGGCCTCACCGGCGCCGTTCTCGATCAGGTAGTTTTCCAGCGATTCCTCGTCCTTCAGATAGATCGAGGATTTGCCGCGGGTCACCTTGAACAGGGGCGGCTGGGCAATATACAGATGCCCGGCCTCGATCAGTTCCGGCATCTGGCGGTAAAAGAAGGTCAGCAGCAGGGTGCGGATATGGGCGCCGTCGACATCGGCGTCGGTCATGATGATGATCTTGTGATAACGCAGCTTTTCCAGGTTGAAATCGTCGCGGCCAATACCGGTGCCCAGCGCGGTGATCAGCGTGCCGATCTCGTTGGAGGCGAGCATCTTGTCAAAACGCGCCCTTTCGACGTTGAGAATCTTGCCGCGCAGGGGGAGGACCGCCTGATTGGCCCGGTTGCGCCCCTGCTTGGCGGAACCGCCGGCGGAATCCCCCTCCACCAGGAACAGTTCGGAGACGGCCGGGTCGCGGGACTGGCAGTCGGCCAGCTTGCCGGGCAGGGAGGCGATATCCAGTGCCCCCTTGCGCCGGGTCAGTTCGCGGGCCTTGCGCGCCGCTTCCCGGGCGGCGGCGGCCTCCACCACCTTGCCGACGATGGTGCGGGCCTCCTGCGGGTGTTCCTCGAACCACTGGGAGAGTTTTTCGCCGACCAGGCTTTCGACCACGGGGCGCACCTCGCTCGAGACCAGCTTGTCCTTGGTCTGGGCCGAGAATTTGGGATCGGGAACCTTGACCGAAAGCACGCAGGTCAGCCCCTCGCGGGCATCGTCGCCGGTCAGGGAGACCTTCTCCTTCTTGGCGATGCCGCTTTCCTGGGCATAGGCGTTGACGCAACGGGTCAGCGCCGCGCGGAATCCGGCCAGATGGGTGCCGCCGTCACGCTGGGGAATGTTGTTGGTGAAGCACAGGACGTTTTCGTGATAGCTGTCATTCCATTCCAGCGCCACATCCAGATGAATGCCCTCCTTGTCGCCGGAGATGGCGATCGGCTTTGCAATCAGCGGGTTCTTGGCCTGATCGAGATATTGCACAAAGGCTTCGATACCGCCTTCGTAATGCATTTCGATGCGTTTGGTCTCGACCCCGCGCCGGTCCTCCAGCACGATGCGCACCCCGGAATTGAGGAAGGCCAGTTCGCGCAGGCGGTGTTCGAGAATGCCGAGATCGAATTCGATATGGGTGAAGGTCTCCGGCGAGGGAAGGAAGGTGACCTCGGTGCCCGTCTGTCCTTCCGCCGCCTCGCCGACGACTGCCAGATCCGCTTCGGCCTCGCCATGGCGGAAACGCATGAAATGCTCCTTGCCGTTGCGCCAGATGCGCAGCTCCAGCCATGTGGACAGGGCATTGACCACGGAAACGCCGACCCCGTGCAGCCCGCCGGATACCTTGTAGGAATCCTGGTTGAACTTTCCCCCGGCATGAAGCTGGGTCATGATGACCTGTGCGGCGGAGACGCCTTCTTCCTCGTGAATGCCGGTCGGGATGCCGCGGCCGTTATCGCGCACGGTGACGGAGCCGTCGGCGTTCAGGCAGACATAGACGCTGTCGCAGTAACCGGCCAGCGCCTCGTCAATGGCGTTATCGACCACCTCATAGACCATGTGATGCAGCCCGGTACCGTCATCGGTGTCGCCGATATACATTCCGGGACGCTTGCGGACGGCATCCAGCCCGCGCAGAACCTTGATCTGATCGGCGCCGTATTCCGTCTGCTCGTTTTCGCTCATCTTCAACCCTCTTTCTTCGTCATCCCGGAAAGGATGCCGTCTGATACGTTTACAAAATGGCTTCCTCCGCCGAAGCCATCGAATTGTCCGCGTTCGGTGCCCGTCATCCACACCTGAAAGCCCAGGGCGGGCAGGGCGGCGAACAACGCCCGGCGGCGGTCGGCGTCCAGATGGGCGGCGATCTCGTCCAGCAGCAGGATCGGGGCCTCGCCCCGCTCGCCGGCCACGGTGACGGCCTGGGCCAGCACCAGGGACACCAGCAATGCCTTCTGTT
>JALXAG010000212.1:0-10834 GCA_026992315.1 Sneathiellales bacterium
AAAGCGCTGCGCAAGGGCAGCCGGACTGTCGTCGCCAAAACGGGCAATGCGGCCTTCGCCGACTATTCGGAAGAAGATCTGAAGGGGTTGGGAGAGGATGTGCTGGAACATTCCTTCGGCTGCGGCAATCCGCTCGCCTTCAGCGATGTGAGGGAGGGCGATGTCGTGCTGGATCTGGGCTGTGGTGCCGGTCTCGATCTGCTGCTGGCTGCGGAACGCGTCGGTTCTTCGGGGCTGGTCATCGGCGTTGACATGAACGCGGATATGCTCGGATTGGCCGAAAGAAGAATAAAGGCGGCGGGCTGTCGCAACGTCATCCTGAAACAGGGGGTCATCGAAGCCCTGCCGGTCGAATCCAGCAGTGTCGATTGGGTCATTTCCAATTGCGTCATCAACTTGTCGCCGGAAAAACCGAAAGCCTTTGCCGAAATTGCGCGTGTCCTGAAACCGGGAGGCAGGATGCTGGTATCGGACATCGTGGCCGAAAGTCTTCCCTGGTGGGTCCGCCATTCCGGGGTTATGACGGCGGCCTGCGGCGGCGGCGTGATTTCCGAAGAGGAATATCTGGCAGGTCTGAAAGCCGCCGGGTTGCGCGACTGCCAGGTGATAGCGCGGAATTATTACGATGCCGGCCAGCTTGCCTTTATCGTCAGCGAGGCAGCGCCCGACCTTCTGCGAAGGCTGACGTGCTGCGGCAAATCCGTGCTGCATTCCCTTCTGACGAAACTGGCGGGGCCGGTCGCCAGAAATCTGTGGAGCGCCAAGATAAGCGCGGCGGCCCCCTAAACCAGCAATGCCAGCATCAGCGGCATGGTGAGCATGGCGGCAAGGGTGGTGGCGGTGATCAGATTGGCCATCAGGGCGACATCGCCGCCCATGATGCGCGCCAGAATCACCGCCGAGGTCGCCGTCGGCAGCGCCGCCCAGAGAATGGCGACGGCCCGCGCCGTGCCGGCGATGGCGAAACCGTCCATCAGCGCGGCCATGATCAGCGGATAGGCGATCAGGCAAAGAACGATACCGGCCACCCCCGCCTGCCATTGCTGCCCGGCCGCCCGCAGGTTGAGGCTGGCGCCGACGCTGAGCAGGCCCAGGGCGATGGCGGCGCTGGACAGCAGGGACAAGCCATCGTGGATCACCCCGGGCAGGGGCCAGCCGCTCAGGCGATAGAAAATGCCGGTCAGGCAGGCGATGATCAGGGGATTGGTGAAAAAGCCCTTGACCTGTTGCTTCAGGGTCAGATTGCCCCCGGCGGCGCCATGACGATTGAGGACGAGGACGCACAGGGTATTGACCACGGGCACGAGGACTGCCGTCAGCAGGGCGGCGAACGCCATGCCCTCATCGCCATAAAGCGCGGCAACGGCCGCGAAGCCGGCAAAGGTGTTGAAGCGTATCGCGCATTGGAACAATGAAGTCAGTGCCGGGCCGGGGCCGAGGACGATACGCCCTGCAATGAGCGCCAGAAGCCCCTGAAGCAGCAGGCTGGCAATCACGGCCAGGGAAAAATCGATCGCTTCCAGCGGCGATATGCGCGCCGTGGCCAGCTTCAGGAACAACAGCGAGGGGAAGAGAACGAAATAATTGAGCCGGTCGAGAAGGGGCCAGAAATCGCTGCCCGGAAAGTCGGCGCGTTTGAGGGCGGCGCCGAACAGCATCAGGGCGAATACCGGCAGCAATGCCCCGGTAATGGCGAGAAAGGTCATGCCCCGGCCCCTTTCAGCCGGTCCAGAACCCCTTGCAGAATGTAGCTGGCCGCGAGTTTGTCGACCACCTCCGCGCGGCGGGCGCGGCTTGTATCCGCCTCCAGCAGGGTGCGGGTGACGGCAACGGTGGACAGGCGTTCGTCCCAGAAGGCCATGGGCAGGGCGATATGTTCGGCAATATTGCGCTGGAACTGGCGGATCGACTGGCATCGCGGGCCTTCGGAACCGTCCATGTTGCGCGGCAGCCCGATGACGATGCCGCCGACCTCGTGCGTTTGCACGATCTCCTTCAGGATCAGCACATCGGCCGAGAATTTCCGCCGCCGGATCGTATCCAGCGGGCGGGCGATGGTCAGGGTCGGGTCGGACAGGGCCATGCCGATGGTCTTGGCCCCGACATCGAGTCCGAGCAGACGTTGTCCGTCTTTCATGGCCTCGATGACGAGGCCGGGCTTGTCTAGCAACATGCTGGGTGCTACCTTCCGCGCGCCGGAGAGGGACGGCCCATCGTTCCGGCAGGGTTGTTCGTTTGTCCGGTTATCCCATTTTAGAACGCAAAGCGGAAGGTGGCATATGTCGCTCGATAAGGCCACGGTCACGAAGATCGCACATCTGGCGCGGATGAAACTGTCGGAAGACAGGCTCGACCATATGGTCGGGGAATTGAACAACATTCTCGACTGGGTGGAAACCCTGAAGCAGGTGGATACGGAGGATGTGCCGCCGATGACCTCGGCCGTGCGCCACAGCCTGCGCATGCGCGAGGACAAGGTCACCGATGGCGGTTATGTCGATCGCATTCTGGCCAATGCCCCCGATGCCGAAGATGGCTTCTTTACCGTGCCGAAGGTGGTGGAATGAGCACTGCGGATCTGACTGAACTGGGTTTGGCCGAGGCGCGCGACGGCCTGAAGGCCGGCGATTTTTCGGCCCGCGAACTGGTCGATGCCCATATCGAAGCGATGGAGGCGGCGCAGGTTCTGAACGCCTTCATCACCGAAACCCCGGATCTGGCCCGGGAACGGGCGGCGGCGGCGGATAAAAGGATCGCCGCCGGCGAGGCCGGGCTGCTGGAAGGGCTGCCCATCGGCATCAAGGATCTGTTCTGCACCGATGGCGTGCGCACCACGGCCGGATCGCGCATTCTGGACAATTTCATTCCCGTATACGAATCCACGGTGACGGCGAAACTGCGCGAAGCGGGCGCGGTGATGCTGGGCAAGCTGAATCTGGATGAATTCGCCATGGGTTCCTCGAACGAGACCAGCTATTTCGGTCCGGTGCGCAACCCCTGGCGGCGCGCCGGGGATCCGGCGGCGGAACTGGTGCCTGGCGGATCCTCCGGCGGTTCGGCGGCGGCGGTGGCCGCGCGCCTGGCCCTGGCGGCGACCGGGACCGATACGGGCGGCTCGATCCGCCAACCCGCCGCCTTTACCGGCATTGTCGGGCTGAAGCCGACCTACGGGCGCTGTTCGCGGTGGGGGATCATCGCTTTTGCCTCCTCCCTGGACCAGGCGGGGCCGATGGGCCGCTCGGTGCGCGATGTGGCGCTGATGCTGCGGGCGATGGCCGGTTTCGACGAAAAGGATTCGACCAGCGTCGATGCGCCGGTGCCCGATTACGAGGCGGCGCTGACCGGCGATGTCCGCGGTCTGAAGGTCGGGGTGCCGGTGGAATACCGCGCCGATGGCATGCCGGAGGAAATCAGTGCCCTGTGGCAGCAGGGAATGGAATGGCTCAGGGCCGCCGGTGCCGAAGTGCGCGAAATTTCGCTTCCGCACACGAAATACGCCCTGCCGACCTATTATATCGTCGCCCCGGCGGAGGCATCCTCGAATCTGGCCCGTTACGACGGCGTGCGCTATGGCCACCGCGAAGATGGCGGCAATCTGATCGAGATGTATGAAAACACCCGCGGCAGCGGTTTCGGCGACGAGGTGCAGCGGCGCATCATGATCGGCACCTATGTGCTTTCGGCCGGGTATTACGATGCCTATTATCTGAAGGCGCAGAAGGTCCGCACCCTGATTGCCCGCGATTTCAGCGACGCCTTCGGCGATGTGGACGTGATCCTGACCCCGACGGCGCCATCCGCCGCCTTTGCCCGGGGGGAGAAGACGGACGATCCCCTGTCGATGTATCTGAACGATGTCTTCACCGTTCCGGCCAGCCTGGCCGGCTTGCCAGGGATTTCCCTGCCCTGCGGCCTGAACGGCGAGGGGCTGCCGCTGGGGCTGCAACTCATCGGCCGGGCCTTTGACGAGGAAACGGTGCTGCGCGTTGCCGGTGTGCTGGAGGAGGCCGCGGCCTTCGATGCCAGGCCGGCCCAGTGGTGGAGGGAGGCATGAGCGTGATCAGGGGTGCGACCGGCGACTGGGAAGTCGTTATCGGGCTTGAGGTTCATGCCCAGGTCATTTCCAATTCCAAGCTGTTTTCCGGTTCCTCGACCACTTTCGGGGCGGAACCGAACACCCAGGTCAGCCTGGTGGATGCGGCGATGCCCGGCATGCTGCCGGTGATCAACCGCAAATGCGTGGAACAGGCGATCCGCACCGGGCTGGGGCTGAATGCCAGGATCAATCTGTATTCGGTGTTCGACCGCAAGAATTATTTCTACGCCGATCTGCCGCAGGGTTATCAGATTTCCCAGTACAAGCAGCCGATCGTCGGCGAGGGCAGCCTGACCATCGATCTGCCCGATGGCAGCACGCGGGAAATCGGCATCGAACGGCTGCACCTGGAACAGGATGCAGGGAAAAGCATTCACGATCTGCATCCGGCCAAGACCTTTGTCGATCTGAACCGTTCGGGCGTGGCGCTGATGGAAATCGTCAGCAAGCCGGATCTGCGTTCGGCGGACGAGGCCTCGGCCTATGTGACCAAGCTGCGCTCGATCCTGCGCTATCTGGGCACCTGCGACGGCAACATGCAGGAAGGGTCGATGCGCGCCGACGTCAACGTATCGGTGCGTCGCCCCGGCGCGCCTTACGGTACGCGCTGCGAGATCAAGAACATGAACTCGATGCGCTTCATCCGCCAGGCCATCGAATTCGAAGCGCGCCGTCAGATCGATATCCTCGAGGATGGCGGCACCATCGATCAGGAAACCCGCCTGTTCGATACCAAACGCGGCGTGACGCGGACCATGCGCTCCAAGGAGGAGGCGCATGATTACCGCTATTTCCCCGATCCGGATCTGCTGCCGCTGGAACTCGATCCCGCCTGGGTGGAGGAAATCCGCGCCACCCTGCCAGAATTGCCCGATGCCAAGCGCGAGCGCTTCATTCGCGAATACGGCATCAAGCCCTATGATGCGGGCGTGCTGGTCAGCGAACAGATATCGGCCGATTTCTTCGAGGCGGTCGCCCGCGGCCGCGACGGCAAGCTGGCGGCGAACTGGGTGATGGGTGAATTGTTCGGCGCCCTGAACAAGGCAGGGCGGAGCATTGCCGACAGTCCGGTCAGTGCCGAAAACCTCGGCGGCCTGATCGACCGCATCGCCGATAACACCATTTCGGGGCGCATCGCCAAGCAGGTGTTCGAGGAAATGTTCGAAACCGGCGCCGATGCCGATACGATCATCGAGGAAAAAGGCCTGCGCCAGGTTACCGATACCGGCGCCATTGCCGAGCTGGTGGATCAGGTGATCCGCGATAATCCGGACAAGATTGCCGAAATCAAGGCCGGTAAGGAAAAGCTGAAAGGCTGGTTCGTCGGTCAGGTGATGAAGGCTTCCAAGGGCAAGGCCAATCCGCAGATGGTCAATCAGATCCTTGCCGAAAAACTGAAGGACTGATCGCAAGTCGATGAAATGGATGACATTCGGACGCGATGGTTATGACCGTCGCGTCCGTTTTTTTTCTGCCTTTTATGGAATGACCATACTAAAATATGAAGATGCCCCTTGCCTTGGGCGCATAGTGTGCCACTTTGTACGGGGTGGGGAATTTACCGCATTTCCGTTCGGGCAATTCGTGTGAGTTGCGTCACTCAAGGATCAGGAGGGTGGGATGATCGACGTTTATACATGGCCGACGCCAAACGGGCACAAAGTTCATATCATGCTGGAAGAGACGGGACTGCCTTACACGGTTCATCCCATCGATATTCTTAAAGGGGATCAGTTCGATCCGGCATTTCTGAAGATCAGCCCGAACAACCGCATT
Organism: Sneathiellales bacterium; assembly: GCA_026992315.1. Classification (GTDB taxonomy): domain Bacteria; phylum Pseudomonadota; class Alphaproteobacteria; order Minwuiales; family Minwuiaceae; genus JALXAG01. The sequence goes on from JALXAG010000212.1 coordinate 5,873, forward strand.
CCGGCGATTGTCGATTCCGACGGGCCGGGCGGCGAGCCCATTTCCCTGTTCGAAAGCGGTGCCATCCTGATCTATCTGGCGGAAAAGACCGGACAGTTCATGTCTGCGGAACCGCGCAAGCGTTATGCGACCCTGGAATGGCTGATGTTTCAGATGGGCGGTGTCGGCCCGATGCTGGGCCAGGCACATCATTTCCGCATTTATGCGCCGGAGAAGATCGATTACGCGATCGAACGCTATACCAACGAGGCCGGGCGCCTGTATGGCGTGATGGACCGCCGCCTGGCGGAGGTGGAATATCTGGCCGGCGATTATTCCATTGCCGACATGGCTGTATTTCCCTGGGTCAAGCCTTATGAGCGCCAGGGACAGAATATCGACGATTTCCCCAATCTGGCCCGTTGGTTCCGTGCCATGGAATCCCGTCCGGCCGTGCAGCGCGGCATGGCGGTACTGGCGGAGGAGAGGCGCAAGCCGAAGGATATAGACGAAAATGTCCGCTCCGTCCTTTTCGGCAAGGAACAATTCTCCCGCCACGGCTGAGCGCATCGACATTCATGGCTTCGCTTGCCGGTAGCGGAATGTCCCGATGTCGGGATCCCTTCAGGACATGTGAGTAAGGGCAGGGGCAAAGGACACCGTTGAGGAGCGGGTCCTTTACCTCTGTTTTGCCATGTGCCGCCGGCTTCAGGTGGCCGGACCCATGGCGACCTTTTTCGGCAGGTCCTCCCACCCTTCGCCCGATGCCACGGCGCAGGTGCGCCCGTCGGCCAGGGTGATCAGGATTGTCCAGGTGCCGTTCTCGGAGGTGAGAATTTCGATAACGCCGCCATTGGACGCCAGCCCCATGGCCACGGGGGTTTCCTGGAATCCTTTTTCGAGATGTTCCAGGAACTTGCTTCGTTCCGAGCATACCGCCTGTGACCATGCCGGGGCAGAAACCAACATTGCCAAGGCGGAGACCGTGATTGCTGTCTTCAGCATGATCGTGCTCCTTGCTTCCTTGGGCAGATAGTGTTGTGCTACTGTTTCTTATCTTCACCGTTTTGTATTAATAAATAGTGAAAAAAATTGCCATTGCTGGAAATCAAATTAAATTGATTGGCTGTATGAAAATTGATATAAAAGGTTAATATACATAGTATATAAATTTATGATTAATGTTTTGTGATGTATTATATTTCATATTTATGGTTTGAGCATTGGTTTTATTGATTATTTCGTAGTGTTTTTTATGTGTGAGTATTTTGTTTCCCGGTAAGTGGCAGCAGAATATTTCTGCTGTTTCCGGGTGCTGAAACTCCTTGACGGCGGCGCGCTTCCTGGGCTATTCACGGCGGCGGAGAGGTGGCCGAGTGGCTGAAGGCGCTCCCCTGCTAAGGGAGTATGGGTTAACCGCCCATCGAGGGTTCGAATCCCTTCCTCTCCGCCAGCTTTCTCCCTTGTAAATCAATATGATGACTGTCTTTGACAGGATTTTGCGCCCGGTTGCGGCATGCGAAGGGATCTCCGCGGTTGTTGCCGTTCCTGGGTGCCGGGCGGGGCCATGAAGCGGAAGTTCGTCCGGCCCGCCGAAGAGGCAAGGGCCATCCGGGTTTTATTTGAGCTTTTTCTTCCGGACGGAAAAATCGGGCTTGGGAGCGGCAATCGCGATGTTTGTGCTAAGCAGCCTCCGCCAATTATGTTAGATAGTCTCTGTCAATAAGATGTGCGCCGGGCTGCCGGACGGACAGTTGCGATCAATCAGGGGTGAATGCGTGATGGGTGCTGAACGAAGCCTCGATAATATAGGACTTCTCGCGCCGCTTTCGGCCGATGAGCGTGCCGCGCTGGCGGCCGGTTGCCGCTGGCTCGACCTGAAGGCGGGGGATCAGGTCCTCAACCGGGATTCCGAATCGCGCGATGTTTATTTCGTCGTCGACGGTGCCGTTCAGGTGGTCAATTATTCCCTTTCGGGGCGCGAGATCGCCTATGCCGTGGTCAGGGCCGGGCACTATTTCGGCGAAATCGCCGCCATAGACGGCAAGCCGCGTTCGGCCAGCGTCGTTGCCATCGAAAAATGCCATCTGGCGATCATGGACCGCGATGTCTTCAACCGCCTTCTGCATGAGCATGGCGAACTGATGGCGACGGTGCTGCACAAGCTGACACAGATCATCCGCAATTGCGACGAACGGATTATGGATCTGTCGACCCTGGGGGCGGTGCAGCGGGTCTATGTGGAACTGCTGCGCCTAGCCAAGCCCGATCCGGTCACCCCGGGATCGTGGCTGATTCATCCGGTGCCGACGCAGGAGCTGATCGCCTCTCACGCCAGTACGACGCGCGAAACCGTTGCCCGGGTCATGGGGCAGTTGGTCAAGAACGGGCTGGCAAAGCGCAAGGGACGGAATTTCTATCTTCTGGACCGGGCCCGGCTGGAGGAAATGGCCGAACGTCTGGTTGCCAGCGTCGAATAGGGCGATGCTTTCCCCATCGCAGCTTTCCGCCTTCGCCGAAGACGGCTTTCTGGTGCTGGAAGGCTTTGTCGATGCCGCCCTCTGTGACGAACTGATGGCGCAGGCGGATCGGCTGATCGATGGTTTCGATGCCGAAAGCCACCGGTCCGTTTTCACCACCAATGAACAGACCCGCCATGCGGATGAATATTTCCTCGGATCCGGTTTCGACATCCGCTTTTTCTTCGAGGAAGAGGCCTTCGACGAGAACGGCTGCCTGTGCCGCGAAAAACACCGGGCGATCAACAAGATCGGTCATGCGCTGCATGATCTGGATCCGGTCTATTTTTCCTTTTCCCGCCAGCCGGCCTTTGCCGGCCTGATCGCTGCCCTCGGCGTTCTGCGCCAGCCGCTGCTGGTGCAGTCGATGCATATTTTCAAACAACCCGGCATCGGTGGCGAAGTCGCCTGCCATCAGGATTCGACCTTTCTCTATACGGAACCGCCAAGCTGTCTGGGGCTTTGGGTGGCGCTGGAAGATGCAACCCTTGAAAACGGATGCCTGCAGGCCCTGCCGGGCGGGCATCGCCGGGGCCTTGACGCCCTGTTCCGCCGGGCCGCGACGGGCGGGGCGGAAATCCGCCGATTGCAGGAATCCGACATCGACATGGACGATCTGGTGCCGCTGGAGGTGGAAAAGGGCACGCTGATCGTGCTCGACGGGTTGTTGCCCCATTACAGCGCCGCCAATCGTTCTTCGCGTTCCCGCCAGGCATACACGCTGCATCTTGTCGATGGCATGGCGCATTACCCCTCATCGAACTGGCTGCAGCGGCCGCGCGAATATCCCTTTGCCGGCTTCGAACTCAGCGCGCCTCTGAAGTGCTGAAGGAAATCAATCGCTTCCGCTGCCATACAGATCTTCGGGCGAGGCCTGCACATCCAGAATCGTTTCAAGCCCGTCTTTTCGCCAGGCGCGGTAGAAGCAGGAACGCCGCCCCGTATGACAGGCCACCCCTGCCTGATCGACCAGCAGCAGCAATGTGTCGCCATCGCAATCGAGGCGCAGCTCGATCAGCCGCTGCACCTGAGCGGAGGTTTCGCCCTTGCGCCACAAGGCCCGGCGGGAGCGTGACCAATAACACACCCGGCCTTCGGCCAGGGTGGCGCGAAGGGCATCTTCGTTCATCCAGGCCATCATCAGCACGTCGCCGCTGTCGAACTGTACGGCGATGGCCGGCACCAGACCGTCGTCATTGAAACGGATTTGCCTCAACAGGGCGGAAGGATCGTCCTTCCAGGGGGAAGGGGACGATTCCGCCCCTGTGGCCGGTTGCAGGGATTCTTCAGATTTCTGGTCCGTTTCGGGCATTTTCCCCTTCCGCGGTGTTGCGGCGCTGCCGCCGATGTAATATTATAACATATCGTTTATGAGGGCGATCATGATCCATAACCAGCCCTGGCGCGATCATAATCATGGTGATTGCGTTCAGGAAGCCATATCTCGCGCCACGGCACTTTGTGCGGCGCGCAATGTCCGCCTCACGGCATTGCGCCGCCGGGTTCTGGAAATCTTGTGGCAGAGTCATGTCCCTCTCAGTGCCTATGCCATTCTGGCCCAGCTTGGCGACGGGGCACGTCCTGCGGCGCCGCCGACGGTGTATCGCGCCCTCGATTTCCTGCTCGAACAGGGGCTGGTGCACAAGGTCGAGCATCTGAATGCCTATATGGGCTGTCCGATGCCGGAACATCCGCATCTGGCGGCAATCTTTCTGTGCGAGCACTGCGGCTGCGCCGCTGAAATCGATGCTGCCGGGCTGGCGGCGGAGATCGGGGCAGCGGCGGCGGAGCAGGATTTCGCCATTCGCCGCCAGACGGTGGAAATCAGCGGGGCCTGCAGCCGCTGCCGCGAACAACGGGCCGGGACCAGGGCATGAGCGCGGAAAAAGCGGCGGCGACGGATGCGCCGCTTTTGCTGGCGGCGGAGGATCTGGTTTACCGCCATGGCGACGATGCGGTGGTCGATCACGTGTCCCTGAGCATTCATGCCGGTGAAATCGTGACCGTGATCGGGCCCAATGGCGGCGGGAAATCGACGCTGATGCGCATCGTTCTGGGCATTCTCCGCCCCCATGGGGGGACGATTTGGCGGCGGAACGGCCTGCGCATCGGCTATGCGCCGCAATTCTGGATGCCCGATGCGACATTACCGCTTTCGGTACGGCGCTTTCTGTTGCTCAGCCGCCATGCCCGGCGCGGGCAAATCGCCGCCATTGCCGCCGATGTCGGGATAGAGGAGCTGCTGGACAGGCCCCTGCAGAAGCTGTCCGGCGGTCAGCGCCAGCGGGTGCTGCTGGGCCGGGCGCTGATGGGCGAGCCGGATCTTCTGGTTCTGGACGAGCCTTTGCAGAATGTCGATGTCAGCGGACAGTCGGCCTTGTACAAGCTGATTGCCGATTTGCGCAACCGCAAGGGGTTCGGCGTGCTGATGGTTTCCCATGACCTGCATCTGGTGATGGCCGAA
>JALXAG010000212.1:10844-12954 GCA_026992315.1 Sneathiellales bacterium
AATACGGCGCCCTGTTCGGTTTCGGGGCAGGCCGGCATCTGGGCGTGTACACCCATCATCACGACCATGATCATGATGACAGCGGCCGTTGCCGTAAAATTGCCGATCGGGCGGAAGGCGGGCAGGGCGGGTCATGATAATCGATCCGTTCCTGCTGCCGGCACTTTGCGGCGGCCTGCTGCTGGCCATGGCCGCCGGGCCCTTCGGTTGTCTGCTGGTCTGGCGGAGGATGGCCTATTTCGGCGACACCCTGTCTCATTCGGCATTGATGGGGGTGGGGCTGGGGATCGTCGGCGGGCTATCGCCCTATGCCGGCATAGCGCTGGCTGCGGTGATCGTGGCCCTGGCCTTTTCCTTCTTCGGCCGGCAGAAGCTTCTGGCCAACGACACCTTGCTTGGCATCATATCTCACGGCAGCCTGGCGCTCGGGCTGGTGCTGGTGGCCCTCAACATGTCCGGGCGCAATACGCTTTATGCGCTGCTGCTGGGGGATATTCTCTCCCTCGACTGGCCGGATGTGGCCTTGCTCGGCGGGATCAGCGCCCTGCTCGTGCTGATTCTGCTGTTGGTGTGGCGTGGCGTGCTTGCCGCCACCGTTCATGAGGATATGGCCCGGGTGGACGGTTATCCGGTCGATGCTCTCTTCATGGTCTATAATCTTCTGCTGGCCCTGCTGGTGGCTGGCGCCATCCGCATGGTCGGGGTGTTGCTGGTGGCAGCCCTGCTGATCGTTCCGGCGGCGGCGGCGCGCAAGCTGTCGCAGACACCGGAACAGATGGCGGTTCTGGCCTCGCTGATCGGCATGACCTCGGTCGCAGGCGGGCTTGCGGCGGCCTGGGTCTTCGACATGCCGACGGGTCCGGCCATCGTTCTGATGGCGGTGGGGGCGTTTCTCGTTCTGTCGCTGATTTCTCGCGCCCCCCTGCGCGGTTGATTCCGCAGGCTTACTCTTCCAGAAGGGCGAAGGCCCGCTCCAGATCCCCTTGCAGGTCTTCCACCGCCTCGAGGCCGACATAGATTCGCAGCAGATGCCCTTTTTCCGTCCAGGGAACGGCGGTGCGTCCGGCGGCCGGATCGCAGGGAATGAGCAGGCTCTCATAGCCGCCCCAGGAATATCCCAGACCGAACAGTTCAAGGGAATCGATCATGTTTTCAACGGATTGACGGTTGTATTTCTCGTGCAGGATAAACCCGAACAGTCCTGTCGAGCCGCGATAATCCCGCTTCCAGATTTCATGGCCGGGATCCTCGGGCAGGGCGGGATGCAGAACGCGTTTTACTTCCGGGCGCTGTTTCAGCCATTCCGCCATATGCAGGGCCGCTTTCTCGTGATGGGCCAGACGCACCGCCATGGTGCGCAGACCGCGCTGGGCGAGATACAGATCATCCGGCCCGGCACATTGGCCCAGTTCCCAGCAGCCCTTCTGGATGATGGGCCAGGCCTCGCGGGTGGCGACGATCACGCCGAGCAGGGCATCGCTGTGGCCGACCATGTATTTGGTGGCGGCATGAATGGAAATATCGACGCCATGAGCGAAGGATTTGTAATAGAGCGGGCTTGCCCAGGTATTGTCCATCAGAACCAGGGAACCGTTTTCATGGGCGATGGCGGCGATGGCCGGTATGTCCTGAATTTCGAAGGTCTGGGATCCGGGCGATTCGGTGAAGACGACCCGGGTTTCCGGGCGAATTTTGGCCTTCACGTCATCGGGCGAGCAGGGATCGTAATATGTGGTTTCGATGCCCATGCGTGCCAGCATGCCGTTACAAAAGGCCCGGCTGGGGCCATAGCAGCTGTCGGTCATCAGCAGATGATCGCCTGTTTTCAGGCAGCTCAGCAGTGCCGAGGTTACCGCACTCAGGCCCGAAGGGGTGGCGAAGGCGCGATGACCGCCTTCCAGTTCGGCGACGGCCTCTTCGAAGGACAGGGCGGTCGGATTGCCCTTGCGGCCATAAGTGGTGCAGGCATTGTCCGGATCGGCCGCTTTCTGCCACAGCCGCCGCATGGCGGGAATGCTTTCATAGAGAATCGTCGAGGCATGATAAACCGGCGGATTGACCACACCGTGGTTGGCAAGGGGATCTCGTCCGGCGAGAATCAGCCGGGTTT
>JALXAG010000213.1 GCA_026992315.1 Sneathiellales bacterium
GCCACCATGCTTACCCGGCAGCCGGCGGCAGCGAGATTGCGCAGAATGTTCCATTTGGCGCCGTAATCGATGGCGACGACATGGTAGCGCGCCCTTTCAAGATGCCCGTAACCGTTCTCTATGTTCCAGGCGGTCTGCTTCCACTCATAAGGGCTGTTGCAGGTCACTTCCCGGGCCAGATCCATGCCGGCAAGGCCGGGCCAGGCCCTGGCTTCCTCCAGGGCGGCGGCGATATCCGCTTTCCCGTGAACGATGACCCCGTTCGGCGCCCCGTTGTCGCGGATGTGACGGGTCAGGCGACGGGTGTCGATGCCGCAAATGCCGATCAGCCCCTGTTTGCCGAGCCAGTCGTTCAGATGTTGCCGCGCCCGCCAGTTGGCCGGTTCGCTGATCGGTCCCGCCAGGACGACGCCGCGCGCGGCGGGGCGGCGGCTTTCCATGTCTTCCTCATTGGTGCCGACATTGCCGATATGCGGAAAGGTGAAGGTGATGATCTGCCCGGCGAAGGAAGGATCGGTCAGGGTTTCCTGATAGCCGCTCATGCCGGTGGTAAAACATACCTCTCCGACGGCCCGGCCGCGGGCGCCGATGCCCTGACCGTGAAAGACGGTACCGTCGCCGAGAACGAGCGCCGCATCGGTCGTATCCGGGGCGGCAGCGGTGGAATCGGTGGTTTCGGACATGGGATTGAACTCCTCAGGGGCGGGCCGATTATGGCCTGTGCCCCGGATTCAAGGCAAATTGCAGCGGAACATAAGCAATAGGCGATGCGGCGTCAAGGACTCTGTTGAAAGAGAAAATATAATAAAATCAATCGCTTAGCGAAAATAACGCGCTTGCCTATCGTGCGCGTTTTGTTTAAGCTAAGCGTTCTTTTCAATATTGATGGGTCTTTCCAGATGTTGCATGAGCGCTTGAGCCAGGCTTTGAAGGAAGCCATGCGCAACAAGGATCAGTGCCGCGTATCGACGATCCGCCTGATTCTGGCGGCGATCAAGGACCGTGAAATCGCCAAGCGCGGTGATGGCGGCGATGGCGGGCTGAATGATGAGGAGATCCTCCAGCTTCTCTCCAAGATGGTGCGTCAGCGCCAGGATTCGAAGCTGCAATACGAGCAGGCCGGGCGGATCGATCTTGCCGAACGCGAACAGCAGGAAATCGATGTCATTTCCGAATTCCTGCCCCGGCAGATGGACGATGGGGAGATCGAGGCGGAAGTGTCGGCGGTGATCGAGGAACTCGGCGCCACCGGACTGAAGGATATGGGCCGGGTCATGGGCACGCTGAAGTCCCGTCATCCCGGCGAGATGGATTTCGCCAAGGCGGGCAAGCTGGTCAAGGCCGCGTTGTCCTGAGATCGCGGCATGTCCGTCCGCACCGGAATCCGCTTCTGAACGATGCCGCCTGTCCGTGAAGGGGCCGTGTCGCGCCGGCGGCGGGCTCATGCGGGCGGTGGCTGAATTGGTGAGGCCAGATGGCGATACCCTCTTCCTTTCTGGAAGAAGTGAAGAACCGGATCGTGCTGTCGGATGTGGTCGGCCGTGCCGTGCGTCTGACCCGCCGGGGGCACGAGCATACCGGGTTGTGCCCCTTCCATAACGAAAAGACGCCTTCCTTCACCGTCAATGACAGCAAGGCATTCTATCATTGTTTCGGCTGCGGCGCCCATGGCAACGTTTTCGATTTCCTGATCGAGAACGAAGGGCTGAGCTTTCCCGAAGCCGTGGAACGGGCCGCCGCCATGGTGGGGATGGAGGTGCCGAAATCCTCGCCCGAACAGATGGCCCGCGAACAGGCCGGCCGCAGCCTGATCGAGGTGATGGAAACCGCCGCTGCCTGGTTCGAGGCCCAGCTTGCTGCCACAGGCGGGCGCGAGGCCCGCGCCTATCTCGACCGCCGCGGTCTGGAGGCGGAAACGATCGGCGCATTCCGCCTCGGCTATGCCCCGAACGGCCGCGACCATCTGAAAGAGGCGATGCTGGCCCGGGGGATAGCGGAAGACAAGCTGATCGAGGCGGGGCTGCTGATCCGCCCCGACGACGGTTCCCCCAGCTATGACCGTTTCCGCCATCGCCTGATGTTTCCGATCGCGGATAATCGCGGCCGGGTCATCGCCTTCGGCGGGCGGGCGCTGGGAGAGGCGCGGGCGAAATATCTCAACTCGCCGGAAACGCCGTTGTTTCACAAGGGACGCACCCTCTACAACATTCACCGGGCGCGCAAGCCGGCGCTGGACAGCCGCCGCCTGATGGTCGGCGAAGGCTATATGGATGTCATCGCCCTGGTCCGGGCCGGTCATGCGGCTGTGGCGCCGCTGGGCACGGCCCTGACCGAGGATCAGTTGCAGCTGTTGTGGAAAATGGTGCCCGAACCGACCCTGTGCCTGGACGGGGACAGCGCCGGCTGGCGGGCGGCGGGGCGGGCGGCGCTCAGGGCGCTGCCGTTGCTCAGGCCCGGGCACAGTCTGCGATTCGCCATTCTGCCCCCGGGCATGGACCCGGACGATGTTTTGCGCGAACAGGGGCGGGAGGCGCTGAATGCCCTGCTCGATGCGGCCCTGCCGCTGACCGAGCTTTTGTGGCGGCGCCAGATCGAAGCCTGGCAGCCGCTGGACACGCCCGAGCGCAAGGCCGGTTTCGAACAGGCGCTGATGGACGATATCGGCCAGATCGCCGATACGACGGTGCGCGATTATTACCGCAGCCATTTCAGGGAACGTCTGTGGCGGGAAATCCGCCGTCCGCCAGGCTCGGGCGGCCGTTCGCGGGGCGGGCGGGGCCAGCGCAACGGCACGTGGCGCCGTGGCGATGAGAACCCTTATGCGCCCGCGCCGCTGAAGGTGAATGCGCCGGTGAAACCGCCGCGGCGGCTGGCGCGCGAGGAGCTGTTGGTTCTGGTGCCGCTGAACCATCCGGCGATGATCGAACAGCGTTTCGAGGAAATGGCGCAGATCGAATTCGCAACCGCGGAACTTGACAAGATGTGTTCCGCAATTCTAGAAATCGCGGCTCGGTGCGAGACTCTTGACAGAACAGGGTTGCAGCGCCACTTAGCAGAAGTAGGGCTGAAACACCTTGTGGACCGTTTGACCGGATCCGAGACCGCCAAGCTTAATTGGTTCGCCCAACCTGATGCAGAACTGTCCGATGCCATGCGGGGCTGGGATCATGCCTGGGCCCGTCACATGCGGGAAGTGGTTTTGCGCGCGGAATTGCGGGCGGCGGAGCGGGCTTTGGCAGAAAACAATTGCCAGGAAAACTTCGAACGCCTTCTTGCCGCAAAAGCGCAGTTGGAGATGGGCCCGGGAACGGAAGCGGAGGGCGATTTTTCCTTCACCCCTTCCGGCCGCCGGGCGGGAAAAGAATGAAGGTCGCGGGGATGATGCGAATCATGCCCCGTCATTTGCGTGGGAGACACTTCTAAATGGCCACCAAATCGGGTGAAAACACCGAACAGAAGCGGGAAGAGGGCGACAGCCCCCTGATCGACGATGCATCCGTTCAGCAGGTCAAGAAGCTGCTGGCCAAGGGCAAGGAGCGCGGTTTCGTCACTTATGACGAGCTGAACAAGGCCCTGCCGCAGGAGAGTTTCTCCTCCGAGCAGATCGAAGACATCATGACCACGCTCTCCGAGATGGGCATCAATGTCGTCGAAAGCGAGGAGCAGGAAGAAGAGGCCGAGGAGAAGGAAACCAAACCGGCGGCCAGCCAGAAGGCGGAGCTGGAGCGCACGGACGATCCGGTGCGCATGTATCTGCGCGAAATGGGCTCGGTCGAACTGCTTTCGCGCGAAGGCGAGATCGCCATCGCCAAGCGTATCGAGGCCGGACGCGAGAAAATGATCGGCGGCATCTGCGAAAGCCCGCTGACGATCAACGCCATCGTCGGCTGGCGCGACGAAATTCTCAATGAAGCGATGCTGCTGCGCGATGTCATCGATCTCGATGCCATGTACGGCG
>JALXAG010000214.1 GCA_026992315.1 Sneathiellales bacterium
TGCAAACCGCCGGGGGTGTTTATCGGGCATCTTCCCTGGTGATCGCCACCGGCGGTTTATCCGTTCCCAAGATCGGTGCCAGCGATTTCGGTTACCGCATTGCCCGGCAATTTGCCCTGCCGGTGGTTCCCGTGCGCCCCGGGCTGGTGCCGCTGACCTTCGCCGAATCCCTGCTGGCCCATACCCGCCCCCTGTCGGGGATTGCACTCAAGGGGGCCGGTATTGCCTGCGGGCGGGTCCGTTTTCAGGACGATATTCTCTTCACCCATCGCGGCCTGTCGGGCCCGGCGGTGCTGCAGATATCCTCCTATTGGCGGCCGGGGCGGGAAATCACGGTTGATCTGTGTCCCGGGGCCGATATCGCCGGGGCGCTGCTGGCGGCGAAACGACAGCGGCCGCGTTCCCGCCCGGCGGCGGTTCTCTCCCGGTTTCTGCCCCGCCGTCTTGGCGAATTTTGCTGCGACGGTCTGCAGCAACCGCTCGGCGAAATTGCCGACAAGCGCTTGAGAAAGCTGGGCGACGCCGTCAATATGTGGCGGATCCTTCCATCGGGCAGCGAAGGCTATCGCACCGCCGAGGTCACTGTCGGCGGCGTGGATACCCGGGCGCTGTCCTCGAAAACCATGGAGACGCGCGATGTGCCGGGGCTTTATTTCATCGGCGAGGTGGTCGATGTGACCGGCCATCTCGGCGGCTATAATTTTCAATGGGCCTGGTCGTCGGCCCATGCGGCCGGACAGTTCGTCTGATCCCGGTATGAGGAAATATCGTCAGTTTTCAAACCCGGCGGCCAGCGCCGCCACCCGATCCCGTGCCGGTCGGATATCGCCGATGCGTCCGACGCCGCTGCCGGCATAGAGCGACAGTTTTTCGGCCATCGAGGCATCGTCCTGGCGGCGGGCGCCGCCGCCGACAAGGCGCAGCGGGTTGAAGCCGGCCCGCCCGGGCAAGACCCGGTGCGGCGTGCCGTATTTCCAGCCAAAGGAATAGCCGGTGCGAAATTCCGTATCGTCGGGGCCTGCCCGCAGCAGACGCTGCTTGTAGATTTCATGGGCCAGGGATTCTTCCGTGGCCAGAAACAGCGTGCCCGCCCAGACCCCGTCGGCCCCCAGACAGCGCGCAGCGCGCACCGATCCGGCATCGACAATACCGCCTGCGGCCAGCACCGGCGTATCGGGCAGGGCGGCGCTCACCGCGGGCAGCAGGGCGCATAAGGGGGTGCGCCCGCGGATATGTCCGCCGGCCTCCACCCCCTGGGCGATGACGACATGCGCCCCGGCGGCGGCGGCGCGGCGGGCCTCGGCCAGTGAACCCACCTGCACCATGCCGATCACCCCTGCCGCGCGGATGCGCGGCAGCAGGGCGGTAAAATCGCCGTAGAACAGCGACAGGACGGGGACCTTTTCCTCCAGCACCACCTGGATCTGGGCTTCGAATACCTCCGGCCCGCCATAGGCCGGCACCAGGTTGACGCCGAAAGGCCGGTTCGTTCGCTCCCTGACCATGCGGATCCACTGGCGCAGCAGCGACGGCGGCTGACGCAGCCCGCCGAGATGGCCGAGACCGCCAGCCTCGCTGACCGCGGCGACCAGATCCGGCCCGGCCAGCCCGGCCATGCCCGCCTGAAACACCGGTGTGTCGATGCCGCAAAGGGCTGCTGCCTTGCTTTCGGTCATCGTCATCTCCTTACAGATCCACCCGGGCGCCAAGCAGGCGCGACAAGGCCCGGTTGCGAAGGACGAATTGCTGACGCAATGCCCCCGCCACATGCAGGGCCAGGCCCAGGATGGCGGCCAGCAGGCCCAGTCTGTGCAGCAGACGAACCATGCCGCCCGCCATCCCCTCGGGACGCCAATGAAATTCCAGCCAGCCCAGCAGCGGCAGGATCACCCCGGAAAGCAAGAGGGCGATGGCAACGGCGCGGGCCACCATCACCGTAAGCGGCGCCACCCCGGGCAGGGGCAGCGGCAGATACCACAGATAACGCCAGAACAGCCTGAAGGCACACAGAACCGCCGTGCAGACGGCAACGGGCGCCCACAGACCGGCATTGTCCTGCCAGCCGCCGATGCGGGCGGCATCCAGAACATAGAAGGCGATGACGGTGATGGCGCCGACCCAGTGCAGAATAATCGTTACGATACCGAAACCAAGACCCGTGTCGCGCCATTGCATTGTTATCTCCACCGCATTGCCTGAAAAGAGAATAGCGTTTTCCATGCATCTTTAAAAATGATAATAAATGATAGTTCCCATCTGCAATATAGATATCATGTACCGGAAACCGCATGCGAAGAAGGGGCGATGGACAGCAAGGCTCTGCATTTTTTCACCGTTGTTGCCGAAAGCGGCAGCATTTCCATGGCCGCGCGGCGGCTGAACACGGTGCAGTCGAATGTCACCACCCATATCCGCCGCCTTGAGGAGGAGGTCGGCCAGGCCCTGTTCGTCCGCAATCGCCGCGGCGTCAGCCTGACGGCAGCGGGAGAAACGCTTCTGACCCATGCCCGGATGGTGCTTTCGGCCATGGAACAGGCCCGACGGGCCGTCGACGGCGATGACGGCAGGCTGGCGATCGGCAGCATGGAATCCACCCTGGCCACGCGCCTGGTGCCGTTGCTTGCGGATTTGCGCAAGGCCCGTCCCGGCCTGCGGCTGCAGCTGCACACCGGACCGAGCGACGATCTGATCGCCGATGTCCTGTCCGGACGGTTGGATGCGGCCTTTATCGGCGGGCGTACCCGTCACCCCGAACTGGCCGAATATCCGGCATTCGACGAGGAAATCGTCCTGCTGACGGATACGGATACCGGCGATCCGGCGACAATCGCCACCCGGCCGCTGCTGGTGTTCAAGCAGGGCTGTTCGTACCGCAGCATGGCCGAACACTGGCGGCGCTTTTATGACCGCGCCCCGGTCGAAATCATGGAAATGGGCACGCTCGACGGTATTCTCGCCGCCACCGCCGCCGGAATCGGCGTCACCCTCATGCCCCGCATTGTCGCCGAACGCCCCTTTTATCAGGGGCAACTGCGTTGCTGGCCTGCGGGGGATGCGCCGCTGATCCTGCCGACGGTCCTGATCAGGCGGGCGGAAATGAAACCCTCCGCCGCCCTCGCCGCGCTTCTTGCCCGCCTGCCCGTACCGGCCGGGGGGCGGTAACGGCCCGGCCCGCCTCTATTGACAGGGCCGTGCGCAAATCGGTTAATGTTCGGGTCGGGAATATCTTCGTATTCCCGTATTTTCCGAGTTTTTTCGCGGGCTTAGGCTGATGAACGACATCTGGCAGGCATTTTCGACGGCACTGGATCTGATCATCGGCCTCGATGCGGATCTGCTGGAGATCATCGCCCTGTCGCTGACCGTTTCCCTAAGCGCGGTGGTCATCGCCGCCGCGATCGGCCTGCCTGCGGGGGCGGCGCTGGCATTGTACCGCTTCCCCGGACGGCGTTTTCTGGTGGTGCTGACCAATATGCTGATGGGCATGCCGCCGGTGGTCGTCGGGCTGGTTGTCTATCTGTTGTTGTCGCGTTCGGGGCCGCTGGGGGTTCTCGGGCTGCTGTTCACCCCGGCGGCGATGATCATCGCGCAGGTGCTGCTCGTCACCCCGATCATCGCCGCCTTATCGCGGCAGGTCATTGCCGATATGCACGAGGAATATGCCGATCAGCTCCGCTCCCTGAACGTCACGCCGCTGGGCCGTTTGCGCGCGCTGTTGTGGGACGGGCGCTTCGCGCTGCTGACCGCCGTTCTGGCCGGGTTCGGCCGTGCCAGCGCCGAGGTCGGCGCGGTCATGATCGTCGGCGGCAATATCGATCATGTCACCCGCGTCATGACCACGGCCATCGCGCTGGAGGCCAGCAAGGGCGCCTTGTCCGTGGCGCTGGGCCTGGGGCTGGTGTTGCTGATACTGTCCTTCGCCATCAATTTCGCCGCCTTCACCGTCAAC